>DATCXL010000358.1:0-6089 GCA_036565825.1 Mycobacteriales bacterium | reverse complement strand
GTTCGAATCCCGCCTCCGCAACCACGGCCCTGTAGCTCAGCAGGTAGAGCACCCGGTGTCGGAAGCACCGGGCTGGGGCGCGGGTTCGAACCCCGCCGGGGCCACCACACACGTCGGGAGGTGACCATGCCTGCCCGCCCGCTCACCCAAGCCGACCGTGACCAGGTCGCCGCCCTCCACGCCCAAGGCTTCGGCCGTAACGCCATCGCCGCGAAGATCGGCCGGTCCGCCTCCACCGTCACCACGATCGCCCGCGACCTCGGCCTGTCGTTCGACCGCACAGCCACCGAAGCGGCCACCCGGGCAGCAGTCGCCGACGCCAAAGCCCGCCGGACCGCACTCATGCACACCCTCCTCGACGACGCCGCCCGGCTCCGCGCCCAACTCTGGCAACCCCATGAATACATCGACCACGGCGGCAAAGAGTTCGTCGAGGCCCGCTGGACCCAACCCGAACCCACCCCGGCCGACAAGCGACACCTCATGCAGGCCGCCGCCATCGCCGTGGACCGGTCCCTGAAACTCGACCTACACGACGCCGACGACGCGGGCGGGTTGGCCGCTGTAGACGCCTGGTTGCGGGGCATCACCGGGGGGGTGACCTGGTGCACGTCGCCCCACTGACGGGTAAGGCACTCGACGCGGTCAAGCTGTCCACGGCCCGGATCAACGTGTGGGACGGGTCGGTCCGATCATCCA
Organism: Mycobacteriales bacterium; assembly: GCA_036565825.1. GTDB lineage: Bacteria > Actinomycetota > Actinomycetes > Mycobacteriales > DASULA01 > DASULA01. The sequence continues at coordinate 5,390 of DATCXL010000358.1, read as the reverse complement.
AAACGGTCGGGTCCCTGATCCGCTGGCTGATGTTCGTCCGTTCGGCGCCGCCGGGAAACCTACTCATGGCCGGCCGCACCGAAAGAACCTTGAAGCGGAACATCATCGACCCGCTCACCGAATGGCTCGGCACCGCACGCTGCCGGCACGTCGCCGGCTCCGGTGAACTGTGGCTGCTGGGCCGCCGCGTGTACCTGGCCGGGGCGAACGACGAACTGGCACAGGAGAAGATCCGCGGGCTCACCCTGCTCGGCGCCTACCTCGACGAGGCGTCCACGGTGCCCCAGTCGTTTTGGGTGATGCTGCTGTCCCGGCTGTCCGAACCGGGCGCGGCGCTGTTCGCGACGACCAACCCCGACGGGCCGGCGCACTGGCTGAAACGGGACTACCTTGACCGTGCCGCCCTGCACCTGACCGGTGACGGGCAGGTCCTCCGGTCGGCCGGTGACCGGCTGAACCTGCACCGGTTCTCGTTCCGCCTGGCTGACAACCCGCACCTGACCGCGCAGTACATCGCCGACCTGTCCTCCGAGTATGTGGGCCTGTGGCGGCGGCGACTGATCGACGGCGAGTGGGTTGCCGCCGAGGGTGCCGTGTACGACATGTGGGACCCCGACGTTCACGTGGTCGACATCCTGCCGGTGATCACCAGGTGGTTGGCCGTTGGCGTGGACCACGGCACCACCAACCCGTTCCACTGTGTGGCCCTCGGGCTCGGTGTGGATCGCCGGCTGTACGTCACGTCGGAGTACCGGTACGACTCCCGGTTGGCACACCGGCAACTGTCCGACCTGGAGTACTCGCAACGCGTGCGGGGCTGGATGGCCGAGGTGCCCGTCCCGGGTACTGATCTTCGCGGTATCGAACCGGAGTGGATCGTGGTGGACCCGGCCGCGCCCGGGTTCCGGGTGCAACTGCGGAACGACGGGGTGCCCTCGGTGCGGTCGGCGGATAACGCCGTGGTCGACGGCATCCGGTTGGTGTCCTCCGGGTTGGCCGCCGGATGGCTGCGGGTGCACCGGTCCTGCGGGGAGTTGATCGCCGAGATCCCCGGCTACTCGTGGGATCCGAAGGCCACCGCGCAGGGCCGCGACGAACCGATCAAGGTCAACGACCACGGTGTGGACGCCACCAGGTACGCCCTGAAGACCACCCACTTCTCGTGGCGGAACACCGTCGCATTGGAGGCAGCGTGACCCGGGCCGTGCGCATCACCACACCGGAACACCACCGGACCGGGTACATCGAACTGGACGGCCAGCCGATCAACGACGCGGTACGGACCGTGACACTCGACATGGCCGCCGGTCTCCCGCCGCGGATCACCCTGGGTGTGGCCGTCGACGATGTGTTGTTGGCGATCACCGCCGACGTGGTTCTGCCACCGGCTGTACACGCCCTGCTGGTCGACCTGGGCTGGACCCCACCGGAAGGCGGTGTCTGATGCCACTACCCGCACCCGGTACCCAGTGGCCACCGGCCGACCTGAAACCCGTCACCGACCAACTCGCGGTGTGGGGCGCCTGGTGGACAGGTGACACCGAGATGTTGTCCGCCGTGTACGGCGGGGCCGTCGACCTCGGACGCACCGGGTTCTTCGCATCCCAGGAAGGCGGGTTCAAAGCCCGCGTAGCCAACACCATCGCCCGCTGGTTTTGGGGGACACGCCCACCGGCACACGAGCAACGCCAGAAGCTCCACATCGACTTGGCGTCCACCATCGCCGCGACCAGCGCCGACCTGTTGTTCTCCGAACCGCCGAAGATCACCGCCACCAAACAGAAGACGCAGGACCGCCTCGACGAGCTCGTCGACGACGGCGTACACGCCACCCTGCTGGAAGCCGCCGACGTGTGCGCGGGCATGGGCGGGGCGTACCTGCGGGTGTGCTGGGACAAGGACATCCGACCGGAGGGCCCGTACCTGGACTACGTGTCCGCCGACGCGGCCATCCCCGAATGGTCCGCGTACGGCATGCTCGCCGCGGTCACCTTCTGGCGTGTGGTCGCCCGCGACGACGACAAGGTCGTCCGCCATCTGGAACGCCACGAACCCGGGGTGGTGCTACACGGCCTGTACGAGGGCACGTCGAACAACCTGGGTAAGCCGCTGCCGCTGGACGCCTACCCGGCCACGACGGGTCTAGACCCGGTTGTGACCACCGGCGTGCCACGCCTACTCGTCGAGTACGTGCCGAACCTTCGCCCAGCCAAGACGTGGCGGGGTATCCCCAACGCGGCACGCCTGGGCCGGGCTGACATCGCCGGCTGCGAACCCGCACTGGACGCCCTGGACATGACCTGGACGTCATGGATGCGTGACCTCGACCTGGGCCGGGCCCGGCTGGTCGTGCCTGACGACTACCTGCAACAGCAGGGCAGAGGGCAGGGCGCGAGGTTCGACGCCGAACAGACGATCTACTCCTCACTGCACATCGACCCCGACCGTGATGCGCAGATCACCGAGGTGCAGTTCGCGATCCGCACTGCTGACCACCGCGACACCGCCGCCGCACTGGTAGCCCAGATCCTGAGGGATTCCGGGTACTCCGGGCAGACGTTCGGGGAGGTCACCGAGGGCGGGCAGATCACCGCCACTGAGGTGCATGCCCGGCAGTCCCGGTCGTACACCACCCGGTCGCGGAAGATCGTGTACTGGCGTCCGGCGTTGGCGCGGATCCTGGAAACCCTGCTGATGGTCGACGCCGCTGTGTTCGAGTCGGCGGTCGTGCCGGAACTGCCAGCCCTGGAGTTCCCCGACGCCGTCTCCGAGGACCCCGGCGCGGTCGCCCAGACCGTGCAACTGCTGGTTGCCGCTGATGCGATCTCGACACGGACCCGGGTGCAGATGGTGCACCCCGACTGGGACGACACGGCAGTCGACGACGAGGTGAAAGCGATCCGCGCCGAGGCCGCCTCGGCGGGCGCCGACCCGGTGCAGGTGTTGCGGAACCTGCACGGCGCCGGACCGGAGGATCCGGTGAGCGTCGGTGCCGGTCAACCCTGACCTGATCGACCGGGTCGCCGCGTCCACCGCCAGCCTGTACGCCGAAGCCGAGACCGCGATCGTCCGTCTGGTCACCCGCGAGTTGGCCCGGGGGATCGACGCTCCGACGTGGACACCTGGCAAACTCGCCTCGGTCCGGGCGCTTCGCCAGGGTGCGCAGGCGATCCTGTCGGCACTGTCGGTGCGGTCGGCTGATGCGATCCGAGATGCTGTCGCCGAGGCGTACCGCACCGGGTGGCGGTCGGCGCTGGCCGACCTGCCGGAACGGTTCTTCCCGCGGTCGGGGATCGGCCAAGCGGCGAGGCAGGCCGCCGAGCAGACGCCCGGGTTCGCCGCTGTGGAGGCGCTGGCGACCGCGGTGCACCAGGACGTCGGGGTGCGGTCGTCCAACGTCCTACGGAACGTTCTGGACGCGTTCCGGGAGGTCCAGACGGCGGGCGGTGCCAGGGTGTTGACCGGGGTGCAGACCCGCCGGCAGGCATCCCAGGCGATGTGGACACGGCTCACCCGCGACGGCATCATGTCGTTCGTCGACCGCACCGGGCGGCGCTGGCAGTTGTCGACCTACGTCGAGATGGCCGGGAGGACCATCGCCCAGCGGGCCGCGATCCAGGGCCAGACAGACCGACTGACCGGCATCGGCCACGACCTGGTGATGGTGTCGGACGCCCCGCAGGAATGCCCGATCTGCCGGCCCTACGAGGGCAAGGTCCTTCGTCTCGGTCCCGGTCCGATCGGTGACGTCCAGGTGGAGCACGCCACCCGGGACGGCGTCATGGTCACCGTGCACGTGGTCGACACGCTGGAAGGTGCGCGCCGTAAGGGCTTCCAACACCCCCAGTGCCGGCATTCGGTGTCCGCGTTCCTGCCCGGAGTGACCCGGCTGCCGACCCACACAGCCGACCCGGAAGGCAACCGGGCACGGCAGCAACAGCGGGCGTTGGAAAGGCGGATTCGCTCGGCGAAGGTCGCCGAGGCTGCCGCGATGACCGACGAGGCGAAGACCCAGGCCCGCCGGAAGATCCGCCAGGCCCAGGCTGATCTCCGCGTGCACCTGGCCGCCAACCCGAAGCTCAAGAGGTTGCCGTACAGGGAGCAGATCGGGGCGGGGAACATCCCGCCCGCGGGTCGGAACCACGACGACCCAACTGGTCGGATCGGCCCCGACGTCCAGACCACGGTGGACGGCCCAGGCGAGGCACTCGGCCGACGGCAGGCCGACACCACCGCGCCCGTCGACGGGCCGGACCTGCGTACCCCGGTCGCCGGGCAGGCCAGCCTCGACGAGGTCACCCCCGACGAACCCGCCGCCGACGATCCGGCCGCCATGTCCGACGACGAACTCGAAGCCGCCATGGCAGACGCTCTGGCGCGCGGCGACTTCGACGCGTTCGGTGTGTTGTCCGCCGACATGGACAAGCGGGACGCCATCCGGCAGTCCGAACGGGACGCCCAAGCCGCCGCCGACGCCAAGCGGGCAGCAGACCGGGAACGCCGGCAGCGAGCCAAGGAGGAACGGGAGGAACGGCAGTACACCGAACTGGAACGGTTGATCGAGGCCGGCATGCCCGAAGAAGAAGCGATCGCCCAAGCCCTCGGCATCTCGGTGGACCGTCAGCGTCGGGACCGGGTGATCCGCGGGCTACGTGAGGCCGGATACACCGGCAGAAGCCTGGATGATCTGGCCCGACAGTCCTACCGGGACCACATCGCGAGCGCCTACGTGGAGGCGGAGACGTTCGCCCGTGGGCACATGCTCACTGCCGAGGGTGAACGTCGGGGCATCGACCCGATCAGCCTGTTCAGTGGTACCGAGGCCCGGGCCCGGCGGTACGCTTCACCTGAGCTTCGTGAGTGGTGGGATGACCACGGCCGGCCCACGTTCGCCGAATGGCGGGCTGGGCTGCTGGGTGATGGTGGGGCGCTGCGGGATCTTCGGGGCGCACGAGGGGACTTTCTGACGTGAGTGCGGCAACGGACATGGCCCAGGCCGTGCAGGCCGGCCAGCAGGCCGCACAGGCTGGTCTGCCGCTCACCGCGTGCCCGCACAACCCGCGGGCGGAGAAGCCACGCGAGCGTGTCCTGGCCACCATGTGGCTTCGTGGACACGCCCGCGTGACACCGCTGCCCGTGGACTACTCCGGCTGATTCGGCCGCCGGCCGCGTCCGGGTAGGCCTTCCCGCCAGGCCCTGATCGCGTCGATCCGGTCGGGCGACCACCCCGGGGTTCCACCGACCTCGACGTCCGGCTCGGGGAACGGGTGCGTCGACCCGGCCGGGTTCCGTTCCCGCCACTTCGCCACCGCGGACCGGCCGACGCGCAGCAGGGCGCCGACCTCGGCCGCACTCAGGTAGTGGACGGTCACGCGAGCACCATCTGGCCG
>DATCXL010000339.1:0-2764 GCA_036565825.1 Mycobacteriales bacterium | reverse complement strand
GCCGGGTCCTGATCGCGAGCGTCGCCATTGTGGGCGCCGTGCTGCTCCTGGTGGGCGTCGGCGGCATGATCCTGCGCCAGGTGCACAAGGTGACCGCGTCAGCCTGTGCGGACACCGCCATCGGTCATGAGTTGGCCGACTCGGACGTGCCGACGGGCTTCGAGAAGGCCGCCGATGACGGCGTCGCGGTCGCGGTGCCCGAGTCGTTCGAGACATTCGAACTGACCCAGCAGCACATCGACGACGTCGGCCAGCAGGCCAAGGCCGACCCTGCGGTGGCCGCCGCACGGGACCAGGCCAAGGACCTCATGACCAACGACGGTGTGCTGCTGGAGATCGACCACACAAACGGCGACAACGTCAGCGTGATCAGGGCCGCGGGTGCGGTGGGATGCACCCTGCCCTCCGAAATCGACAAACAGGCAGAGAACGAGTTGGGTAGCAGAGGCGCGGACGTGCAGTCCGTGCGTCACGTCACCATCGGCGGCCGGAAGGCTGTGGAGGTCCAGTACAAGATCTCCGGCGGCGCGGGCGCACAGGCGAACGGTGCCCAGGTGTACCTGCCCGGGAAGAACGCCGTGTACATCCTGACCGTAACGTCATTCTCACTGTCCGAACAGGATATAGACTTGATCGCGAAGTCGTTCCGGATCTCCTGAGGCGACACGGACGCACGTGCACGCATGGTTCCCGAGGTATCAGCGGCTCTCAGGTGATACTCGAACCGTCCTCGGTGGAGACTCGGTCTGCACCGTCCGGTTCGGAGGATCGGGAGCAGCGATGCGTAACTGGATCATGATTCGACGGATGGCTGCGGTGATCGGCACCGCGGGCGCCCTGCTGGCCACGTCGGCGCCCGCGCAGGCGGCCACCAACCCGTACACGCCGCGAGAGGTGTGCGGGTCGGCGTTCCATGTCATCGACCATCACAACATCTCGGGCGCGGTGGTCTACCTGCTCTACAACGGCAGCAGTAACTGTGTGACCACCATCAAGACGGCCAGTTTGGGCCGGCCCACAGCCACCCGGGCAACCCTGCTGGTCCGCGGTGGCGGAGGCGGTGACGACCTGGGGAACTACCGGTACTTCGCCGGGCCGGTGAAGGCCGCCGCGCGCGGCAAGTGTATTCGGTGGGGCGGTGCCACCAGCGGCGGTTCCTACCTGAGTCCGTGGGGACACTGCCGCTGACGCATGAGCGGCCGGCCACCTTACGCCGGTATGCGCCGGTCCGGTCTGCCACCCGTGGGGGTTTTCGCGTGAAAACCCCCACGGGTCACCGGTTACAGGCGGGGGTTCTCACGTGAAAACCCCTGTGGTCGCCCATGGGTGGGGCGGTGCTCAGCGTTGTTGGTGCACGGCCAGGAAGATCCGGGCGATGGCGGTGGCCAGGTCCGACGGGTCAACCGAGGAGATGGCCTGGCCACCGGTGGCCCTGGCCATCGTGGTGAGCGCGGCCATGTCCGCATCCGCGCCGTAGCCGACAGCGAATATCGGCACCGGCCGACCACGGTCCTCCACCTTGGACAGTCGACTCAGGAATGTTTTGGTGTCCATGTGGTACGGCGAACTTTCGTCGTGTCCGTCGGTGAGCACCACGACCATGCTGAAGGCGCCTGACCGGTACCGGTCACGCATCGCCGCGGTGGCCCGCAGCACCGTCTCGTACATCGGGGTGCCACTGCCGGGGAAAGCCTGGAAGTGACCCGCCGCGGCCTCCATCACGGCCCGTCGGGTCGCCGCTCCAAGTGACCCGTCGATCGGCCCGTACGGCACGACCTCCTGGTAGGGGGTGCCGGGTCGGTGGGTGGAGAACTCCCACAGCCCCACGCTTGTCTCGTCGCCGAAGAGCTGTCCCGCCTGCACGCCGGCGTCACGCAGCAGCGACGCCTTGGTCGTGGTTCGACCAGCCTTGTCGCGGACCGGGCTGTTCATCGAACCGGAACCGTCCACCAACACCAGCACCTGGAGCGCCAGCGGCTTGTATCCGGCCCACCCGTTCACCTCGGTCAGTACGGTTTTCGGATCGGCTGGCAGCGGGGTGGGTGTGGGGTAGTTGTCAGCCAGACCCAGCCCGTCGGGTGCCGGGCCACCACCACCGGCCCGCCGGAACCCGTGGGCGGTCAGTGCCTGCGCGGCGGCGTCGGTGCGGAACCAGTCCGTCAACCTTGTCGCCAGTGTGGCGTGCCGTTCGTCGGTGGCGACGACGCTGGACACCACCAGTGGGTAGTCGGCCTCCACCGTGGCATCGCGCGGGTAGATCCCGACCAGCGGCGCGCGGTGGCCGTCCCGGTTGTACGTCCACAGTTGCTGTTCGGTCAGCGGAAAGGCACCCACGTCGCGGGTGGCGGCCGTCGCGTCCGGTTCGCCCGCCATCTGTCGCAGCAACCCGGACAGGTTGGCCTCGGTGTCGCTGAGTCGACTGCGCAGCGTCAGCGTGCGCATCGCGGCGATACCCGGATCCGGTTCGGCCCGCCGCATGGCCGCGTTGGCGGCCAGCACGGTGAGCATCCCGACCGTGTCGGTCAGCGGCGACGGGACACTGAACCGGGGGATCCGATGCTGGGCCGCGCCGGTCGCCAACTCGACCCAGCCCAGCGGGGTCGAGGGCCAACCCAGCGACTGGGCCTGCGGCTGTGGCATCGCCACCACGACCGGAGAGCGTGCCAACGAGGTGCCCGACAGCGGGAAGAGGCCCGGTTGGGACGTCTGGGCCAAACGTAGCCAGGCCGATGACGAGGGCACCCACACGTCCGGCGGCGGCTGG
>DATCXL010000338.1:0-3088 GCA_036565825.1 Mycobacteriales bacterium | reverse complement strand
GCTGGTGCAGCCGGACACCAGCCGGTTGGCGGAGTACAGCGCGGTCTTGATGTCACCGGAGGTGTCCCGCATGAACACCTGGACGCCGCTGCTCGTCACGACCGCGGCCGGCGCCCCGACCATGTTGCCGATGCCGAGGCTCACCCAGGAGGTGAACCCTCCGTTCGGGCCGTTCTGCGGCAGCGCCCACAGCACGCCGCCGGCGTCGACCGCGAACGCGACCGCCGTCCCGTCGGACTGACGGACCGACACCGGATGCGACCTCATCGGTCCGGGCGGGGTCACCCAGTTGCCCCAGGCCTGCGGATCCTTGGTGGCCTCGGTCCTGGCCCACACCGGCCCGTCGATGTTCTGTGCGAGGACCTGCAACCGCCCGTCGGCCTGTTCGTCCAGCGTCGGCTGGCCGGTGAATGCCTCCAGGCCGGAGATCACCGTCCACTGCACCGAACTGGCGTTGTCCGGGTCGTCCTGGTGCCCGGACACCAACCGGCCGATGTTGTCGGTGTAGGCGTACTCGACGGTGCCGACCAGGGCTCCGGGGTTCGGCGAGGCCTGCATCGCCGCCATCGGGGTGAACGAGTCCACCGGTACGGGCGAGGTGGCTGGGATGGACAGGTTGGACAACTGGACCGCGGTGCCCGACGCCGTACTACCCGGCCGCGCCTCGCCGGTCGAGCCGATCACGGCGTCGGCCCTGCCGTCGCCGGTGATGTCGCCCATCGCCACACCGGCGCCGAACGCGTCGTTCTTCTCGTTGCCGGAGATGACGTCGGTCTGCCCGATCCGTCGGCCCAGCTCCAGGCTCGTCGTGGACCCGGTCTGGCGTGGGCCGCCGGTATACAGGTACGCCGTGCCGGCCCCGGTCGCGGTGCCGTAGGACTTGCCGGGTGCCCCGACCAGCAGGTCGGCGAACCCGTCGCGGTCCACGTCGCCCGCGGCCATGGAGTTGCCGACCTTGTCACCGGCACCCAGGGACTCACCGGCCCCGGTCTCCTGTACCGAGTAGCCGGTGGCGAGCTGTGATGTCGCCCCCGGGAAGACCACGACCGAACCGCTGGCCGGGTTGGCGCCCGGTGCCTCTCCCGGCACACCGACCGCGACGTCGGCGTGCCCGTCCTTGTCGAAGTCGCCCACCGCGAGCGCGGCGCCGAAGTGGTCGCCCGCCTCGTTCACACCCCCGGAGCTGCTCTGGGTACGGGCGAAGCCCGATCCCAGGCCGGTGGATGAGCCGGGCACGATGTAGATCGCGCCGCTGCCGGCCGGGTCGGTCGCGGGCGCCTCCCCGGGCGCGCCCACCACGAGGTCGGCGTGGCTGTCGCCTGTCACGTTGCCGATCGCCACGGCGGCGCCGAACTGGTCGCCGTCCTCGTTGGCGCCGCCCGCATTGCTCTGGTTGGCCGTCCAACCCTTGACCAGGCCGCTGGAGGATCCCTTGTAGACATAGACGGAGCCGCTACGTGGGTCCGTGCCCGGCGCCTCTCCGGGTGTCCCGATCGCCAGGTCGGCGAACCCGTCCCCGTTGAGGTCGCCGGTGGCCAGCGCCGTGCTGAACGCATCGCCCGCCTCGTTGGCCCCGCTGCCGGTGTCCTGATCCATCCAGGTACCGGTGGTCAGCCCGGCTGCCTTGCCCATGAACACCCCGATGGCGCCGGCCTTGGCATCTGTGCCCACGGCCTCGCCGGGGATGCCCACGACCAGGTCGGCGAACCCGTCCCGGTTGAGGTCCCCGGCGGCGAGCGACCCGCCGAACCGGTCACCGGCCTCGTTGCCCGCGCTGATGCTGCTTTGGGTGAGCCGCACCCCGGAGGCTGTGTCTATGCCGGTGGCGGTCCCCTTGAACACGTACACCGCGCCGGACGCGGCCCCGCTGACGATGTCGCCGGGCGCGCCGATCGCGACGTCGGCGAAACCGTCGTGGTTGAAGTCGCCAATGGCCTCGGCCGCACCGAACTGCGCTCCGGCCACGTCCGTCACACCGGTCACCCTGGCCGGGAAGACGGAGTGGACGGCGTACTGGTCAGCCCTCACGCAGCCCGCCGCCGCCACCGCCGGTGTCGAGACGACCACCACCCCCGCACCGGTCGCCACGGCAATGCTCACTGTTCCCAGGAACCGCCGCAGACTGTTTCGGTATTCCATTTCCATCCTTTCTCTGGTTGCAGCCTCACGAGAAATGTTCTACCTGTGGTCCTGAGAAAGGATGTGAGTCTCCTTTACAGTCAGCATCGGGCAGACGCGGGGCATAGCCGACCGCCGTCCAACGGTCGCGGTCGGGTCAGTGCGGAAAGACGATGTTGAAGACACGCATGGTGAGTTCAGCCCATCCCCGCGCCTTCGAGTTCTTCTTGGGGAATCCACCATCGCCGGGCCGGTTGATGTACTTCGTCAGCCCCTCCATGAACTCAGGCTCCATTTCACGGACGACGGTGTGGGTCTCAGCCTTACTCATGTCCACCGGCTCCAGCCCGTCCGGCCACTTGATCGTCAAGGTCCGCCGGGTGGCGACCTGGGCCGCCTGCATGTCGGTGACCGATCCACTGGAGTCGACGACGAACCGCGCGGGACAGTTGTGGACCAACACTGGCGAGTCACCGGCTTCCACATAGAAGGTGTGGACGCCGTCGACGGTGAGGTTGTAGACGGTCGTGGTCCTCGTGTACGAGCGGGTGCCCAGCACGGTGAGGTGACCGGCTCCGGGAGTGTCCAACCACTCACCCGGGCGCAGATCACCGGCCTTCACCCAGCGGCCGTCAACGGTCAGGTCCGGGCCGATCGGCCTCCCCTGGTCGTCCACCCAGAACGGGTGCCCGTCGGTGGCGGTCAGGGTCGCCGTCCTCCCACCGGGCACGCCGTCGGTGTCGACACTCACCGCGACCAGGTGCCTGTCACCGTGGCCGACGATGACGTCGGTGACCGGTTCGGCCACGGTCCTGCCGGTCAGCGGGTTGGTGGCGATCACCCGATCCCCGATCCGGACGTCCTGGATCGCCCTGCGACTGCCGTCGGCCATCAGCACGCCGGTGCCGGCCGAGAAGCTGTTCGCACAACTCCCGAGCGCTCGGCTGGCCAGGTTCCGGCCGAGGCCGCC
>DATCXL010000008.1:0-6449 GCA_036565825.1 Mycobacteriales bacterium | reverse complement strand
CGGCCAGGACCCCACCAACCAGTACGCCGGCCGGCCTGGCCCAGCCGGCGAAGCCGCGCCCCTCGAAAAGCCCGGCCGTACTCACCAGGGCGATCAGTAGTACGGCGGCGGAGACGGTCAGCAGCCGTTGCAGTCTGTCCGAGACGCGCAACCGGTCGCCGAACGCCGGTCCGGTCAGCCGAAACGCGAAGGTCCCAACAGCAAGCAGGACTATGGCCAGCAGGGGCATCAACGTGCCTCCTGCACCAGGTCGGTTCCCGTCGCGGTGGTGGCGGACCGACCGGCCAGGGCCAAGCCGACCAGGGCCAACAACACGGGCAGTCCCGGGGGTAGGAACGGCGTGGCCGCAACGGCGACGGTCGCGCCGAGCAGGGCCGCGTTGCGGGTGCCACGATCGGCCAGCGAGGGCAGCACCAGGGCCAGCAGCACGACAGGGAAGGCCGCGTCGAGCCCGAAGGCGTTGGTGTCTCCGATCGCCCCCGCGGCCAGCGCACCCACCACGACGGCCAGGTTCCAGGACACGAACAGGGCAATGCCGCAGGTCCAGAACGCGTCGCGACGTCGTTGCCGTTCACGCTGGCCCAGCGCGAAGGCCACGGACTCGTCGGTCATCACGTGCGCACCCATCAGCCGGGTCCACCACCGCCCGTCGAGTACGTCGATGATGGCGAACCCGAACGGCAGCAGGCGGGCGTTGAGCACCAGACCGGCCGCCACGGCGGCGATCGGGCCACCACCGGCGAGCACCACGCCCACCGCGGCGAACTGGGAACCACCGGCGAAGACCAGCAGCGACATGGCGATCGGTACCCACAACGACATGCCGCCCGAGACGGTGATCGCGCCGAAGGAGGCCCCCACGATCGCGTCGGCCAGACAGACCAGGGTGATGGCGCGGAGCGTGCCACGGTCCAGTGTTCGCCATATCGAACGCATGTCCATTACAGTGGACAGCAGCGTCCCTGTTCGTCAAATCGAACAAATCTGCCGTCTGGAGCGAACGCGTGGGAAACGGTTCACCCAGGGGCGAGGCTGGCTCGTCCTCCGACCTGATCGTGTCGATCGCAGCATCGATCCGCCGCGAGCGCGACCGTGCCGGCCTGTCCATGACCGAACTGGCCAGGCGTGCGGGCATCGCCAAGTCCACGCTGTCCCAACTGGAGTCGGGTGTGGGTAACCCGAGCGTGGAGACCCTGTGGGCGCTGGGTGTCGGACTCGGTGTCCCGTTCAGCCGACTGGTGGAACCACCACAGTCGACCGTGCGGGTGATCCGCGCCGGTGAGGGGCCGGTCACCTACTCCGAGCGAGCCGACTACGCGGCCACGCTGCTGGCCTCCTGCCCGCCGGGCGCCCGGCGGGACATCTACCGGATACAGGCCCAACCGGGTGAGTCCCGAACCTCACAACCGCACATGCTCGGCACCACCGAACACGTGGTGGTCGGCACCGGCCAGGCTCTGGTCGGCCCGGTCGAGGATCCGGTCGAACTGGGCCCGGGTGACTACATCACCTACCGCGGCGACGTGCCACACACCTTCAGGGCACTCCACGGCGACACCACCGCGGTGATCGTCATAGAGCACATCTGAGACGACAGGCGGACACCGGAAAAGTACTCGCGCGGGTCAGGTCGTGGTCGTTAGCCTCACCGGAATGAGGGATCGTCCTGAGGGCCTGAACGAATCGGACCTGCGGCGCGCCCTGTGTGCGTGGGAGATCGACGCGATGTCGTTGACCTACGCCCCGGTCGGCTTCGGCGACTACCACTGGACCGCGGTCGACGCCGGTGGGCGGCGGTGGTTCGTCACCGTCGCCGATCTGGCGCACAAGGTGCAGTGCGGACAGGGCGTCGAAGCCGCCTTTCGTGGTCTGTGTCGGGCCATGGACACCGCCTCAGCCCTCGACCTGGGGGGACTGGACTTCGCCGTGGCGCCCCTGCGAACCACTCACGGCGAGACGGTGCGTCGGCTCGGGGCACACCACGCGATCAGCGTCTTCCCATTCGCCGACGGTACCGCTGGCCATTTCGGCCAGGCGCTCACCTCACGGGAGCGTGGCATGGTCGTGGACATACTCGCCGAACTGCACCGGACCACGCCCCCGGCCTTCGCACCGGTCCTGCAGCCCGAGCTTCCGACGCGGGCCCTGTTGGAGGAAACACTTGGACGGTTGGGTCGCCCCTGGCATGGTGGACCGTTCGCCGAACCTGCCAGGGCTCTGGTGGCGGACCACGCCTTCGGTGTGCGCCGTCGGCTGGCCGAGTTCGACCAACGTGTCGCGGAGTTGAACAGGAGCGTCCCAGAGCTTGTCGTGACCCACGGTGAGCCGCATCCGGGGAACCTGCTGTGGCCGCCGGATCGGTGCCTGCTGGTCGACTGGGACACCGTGGGCCTGGCGGTACCCGAACGAGACCTGTGGCTGGTCGCCGAGGGGCCAGACGACCTCGCCTGGTACGCCGGCGTCACCGGCCGCGAGCCGGATCTGGCAGCCCTGGCGCTCTACCGACTCCGCTGGGAACTCGATGATGTGGCCGTCTACCTTGACTGGTTCCGTTCACCGCATGACCGCACCCCCGACACCGAGCAGGCCTGGGCGGCCCTCACCGGCACCGTGGAACACCTGACGGGAGATGTCCCCGGGTAAGACCCCGGACGTGATCGACGGGGTCAGCGGCTGACTTTCTGGTCTGTGTTGGGCGGGGACACCGCCTCGACCCTGAACCCGAACGGACTGAATGTCGTTATGGTGCCCCACCACCACAGACAAACAGTGTGTCTGACTCACCTGCGTAGAAAGACGAGCGCTCCCAGGAGGTTGTGCTCGGCTATCTCCTGCATGGAAGCGCGGTCGGGGAAGTCACCGTCGAGGAGCCGCAGGGGCCCGGCGACCAACGACAGGCGCATCGCGAGCGTGTAGAACGCCAGGCGTTCCTGGTCGAGGCCATCTGTGTTCAACCGGTGATGATGCGGGCCGAAGCGGATACGCAGGAACGCATGTTCCCACTCGACGTCGAAGTACATGAGACCTTCGATGTCGATGAGGACCGGGCGCCCGTGCCCATCCACCAGAACATGATCTGGTCCCAGTTCGCCGTGGACGAGCCCATACCGCGAGCGCGGACGCACCGCGGCCGCCAGTTCGCCGACAACCTCCCCGAGGCGGTCACGGGCGGCGCGTGCCCTCGGGTCGCGCGAGGCCGCTTCGGCGAGGTCATCGAGTGCGCGATCGAACACGACCTGCTCGCAGGATCGGCCCGCGGAGACACCACCGTGGTCGATCAGAGCCACCTTGCCAAAGCCGGGCCCTCTGTGCCGGCCCATCACCTCAAGCACCTCGGCCAGCACTGCCAGGACTGGTTCGGCACCCTTCGGGTCCTGTTGCAGCAACGCCTCCAGCGTCCCGCCATGCACGTCCTCGACCACCGCCACGTCGGCGGGATAGTGCTCCCTGGTCGCGTCGATCAGGTAGATCTGTGGGGTGCGAACGCCCAGGGCGTCCAGGCGCCGACCGGCAGCCTCGAACAGGTCGATGCCCGAGGCGTGCGAGAACGGGTCGGCATGGTTGTCCGCACCGGTCTGGGTCGTCGGCCAGTAGTTCTCGGCGTCGTTCCAGATGTAGGCGACCGCGGTGGAACCGTCCTCGAACGCGAGCCGGTACACACCTTTCTTGCTGCCACCTCTAAGCCGCGTCACCTCAGCGACACGCCGCTGGGCGCCAAGCCCCGCGCGCACGACGCCCGACAGTTCGTCACCCACAGCGAACCCACGTTCCACACTCACAACCTGCCAGAGTTGGGTGAGGAACGCCTGCGTCTGCTGCGGGCTGAGCACCCGGTCCAGCACGAGGTCAGCCCGTATCCCTGGGAAGAAACGCCCAGCAGGCCAATGACGTTCATACGGCCGTGGGTCCAACACCAGTAGGCACACGCCGTCGATGGGCGGGATGTCGCCGGGTGTTCCCTCGTTCCAGATCCAGGCACCGTCGGGTGTGGCCAGATCAAACGTGCCCACGGCAGGAGGTCGGTTGTTCGGGTTGACGTCAACATCCCGGCATAGCCCCGGCAGGCGTGAACCCGCAGCGGCCACCTCGGCGGTGCCCGCATCCGGGAACGCGACACGAACCGCCGCGACGGCGGCTTGGCTGCCCTCGGGGTCGCGGGCCGCGACGGACGTCTCCATGTTGCTGACTGCTGCTGCGAGACGGGACCTTTCGAAGATCACGTACGTACCGCATGCCGCAGCGGGGAACCCGGCACCAGGTCGGGGACAACGGGCCGCAGGACACCGGCGAGGGCCGCTGCCAACCGTCGCGAAACCCTGGGGGCGCCAGGCAACGACGCCGCATTTCTCGCCCTCCGCATCACCTCACGACTGGCGCTGCACACCCGGTCCACTCTGGAGCCGCGGCCTGGTTCCGACGACGATGGTGGCGTCCAGTTCGTCGGAACCGGCCATCCGGGGGGTCAACCCGTCACGGGCGAGGATTTCCAGGGCCGTCGGCGCCTGGTGCCTGCTGGTCTCAACCAGCAGGTGACCGCCAGGTGCCAGCCACAGTGATGCTGTGGCGGTCACCCGCCGCAGCACATCAAGCCCGTCTTCCGCGCCGCCGTCGAGTGCCACCCACGGCTCGTGCAGGCGGGCCTCCGGGGGTAGCAGCCCGATCTCCATGGTGGGAACGTAGGGCACGTTGGCGACCAGGACGTCAACGCGACCCCGCAGCCCGGCGGGCAGCGGGTCGTAGAGGTCACCTTCGTACACCTGACCGCCGGCCGCGATGTTACGGCGGGCGCAGCGCACCGCGGCGGGGTCGATGTCTGCGGCGTGCAACTCGACCCGGTCCAGGGCCGCGACCAGCGCGGCGCCCACCGCGCCCGAGCCACAACACAGGTCAACGACGACAGTTGGTGGCCGGGCCAGGGCGGCGGCCTGGCTGACGAGGAACTCGGTGCGGCGGCGAGGTACGAACACCCCGGGCTCCACGGCGATCCGCAGGCCGCAGAACTCCGCCCAGCCCAGGACGTGTTCGAGGGGCAGGCCGACGACTCGCCGGTCCACCATGGCGGCCAGGTCCTCAGGCGTACGTGCCGCGCCGACGAGCAACCGCGCCTCGTTTTCGGCGAAGACACAACCTGCGGCCCGAAGCCTGGTGACGATGCCGGAGAGCGGGAGAAGTGATGGTGAAGCCGACATGGGAGCCTTTCGGGACGCCGATGGGCGCTCCCGCGGTCACCTATGTCAGATGGACCGCACGACCGTGAGATGGGAGCACCCGACCTGACACAGCGGAAATTGATCCCACCTCCTCGGTTGTCACTGCTGGAAACAGCACTCTACCCGCTGTCTGGCGACGAAACGCAATAGCGGTTACAGAGAGTTACTGCTGGTCCTCAACGGTCGCGCTGCTGGAGAAACTGGCACATGGAGGTCCTGCGCTGGAACTCGCGATCGGGATGCGGGACGGTCGTGAGGAAACTGCCGTTGAAGGTACGGGAGTGGACCTGCCAGTGGGGCGCGGTCCACGACCGGGACCACAACGCCGCAAAGGACATCCTGGCCGCTGGACAAGGGGACCGGCTGAACGACTGTGGCGTTCCGTGCCAGAACCCGTTCCGGCGCGGACTGAGAAGCAGTAACCCACCCTTATGCCACACGACCCCACATGGCATGGGGTCTGAGGAAGAACCGGGACGGATTGAACGCTAAGGCCTTGATCGCTGGGCGGGGCGGGGTGTCGGATGTTCGGTCATGTCTTTGGAGTTCTTGAGCGCTGAGCAGCGTGCCGGGTTCGGGCGGTTCACGGGTCTGCCGTCGTCGGCGGAGTTGGATCGCTGCTGCGTGCTTAGCGACACGGATGTGGAGCGGGTGCGGCGGCGGCGCCGGTCGCAGAACCGCCTTGGGTTCGCGGTCCAGCTGGTGACGGTGCGGCTGGTGGGCCGGTTCTTGCCGACCCGTTGGAGGTGCCGTGGGAGATCGTGCAGCGGCTGGCCGGGCAGCTGGAGATTGATGATCCGTCGTGTGTGAAGCAGTACGCCGAGCGGTTGCCGACGCAGCATGAGCATGCTCGGGAGATCACCGAGGTGTATGGCTATCGCAAGTTCGACACCGAGGAGGTGCAGCGTGAGTTCCGGGGTTTCGTGGCGGCGCGGGCGTGGACGACGACCGAGGGTCCGCGGACGTTGTTCGATCGGTCGGCGGCGTGGCTGATCCGGCACAAGGTGCTGCTGCCCGGGGTGACCACGCTGGCCAAGCGGGTGGCCGAGATCCGAGAGGAGCAGGCGACCCGGCTGTACGGGGCGGTGACGGGACTGGTCTCGACCGAGCAGGCCGGCATGCTGGAGGGGCTGCTGCGGGTCGACGACGGGGCGCGGACCTCGACGCTGGAGCGGCTACGGACCGGGCCGCGACACAGCACACCGACCGAGTTGTCCCGGCAGGTCGATCGACTCAGCG
>DATCXL010000319.1:0-3413 GCA_036565825.1 Mycobacteriales bacterium | reverse complement strand
CGGCGGCGAAGCAGTCGGCGGCGTTTCCGCTGTAGTGGTCACTTCCGATCACGTGCCCCGACGCCCCGCCCTCGGCCTCGCCGTTGCAGTCGCGTACCGGAAAGCGGGCCTCGATCTGGTCGACCAGGTACCGGGCACGGTCGGTCCATCCGATGGTCACCTCGTCCGGACCGGACGGACTCTCCGCCGGTGCGCTCGCGGCCGACAACAGCGGCCGGGACCGACCATACGACTCCCCGGACCCGCCGGAACCGGCCGATCCGCCGGACACGGCAGCGCCCTCATCGGTCGACCCGGCGTCCTCCTCGTGCCCACCCGAACCCGCCGACTCGGTCGAGTAGTGCTGCTCGGTGCGTGCTGGCGTGTCGCCGCCTCCGGTCGAGCGTTTCGGCGTATGGGCCGGGGCCGAAGCTGGCGCCCGGGTGGCGGCCGGCGCGTCGGCCTCCCCTGGGACTCGGCCCGACGCACTGCCCAGGACTCTCCCGGAAACACCGCCGGACGCCTTCCCTCGTGCCCTGCCCGGGACCTGACTCAGGGTGGGAGCCGGGCGGACCCTCGCGGTGGAGGTAGCCCGGTCAACGATGCCCTGGCTCGCCGGACGCGGGTCAGCCGGCGCCGGCGTGGCGAGCCGTCCGCCGACGCCCGGAACGTTCGCACCAGGAACGTCGGTGCCGAGGACCTCCAGGTCGGACAGTGCCCGGTCCCCCGACACCGGCGGGTGCCCCCCGGTCGGGTCGATCGGCGGTCGGTGGCCGGCCGGACCAGCCTCGTTGAGGTGTGACGGGCCCGACGCCGGGGCTGCGGCGTTGACCGTGCTGACCGCCGTGACCATCGACATCGCACCGACGACGATCACCATCCCGATCGCACGGGGCCGTCGCCACGATCGCCACGGTTGCCGCGCCTGCCACCACCCCGGTCGGAACCACAGCATCGAAGCGCTCCCCGTCGGCGTCTGCGTCGCCTCGCCGCTTCGAAGAGTAGGTAACGCCGCCAACACACGCTCATCGACCTGTCACATACGGTCACCAAGCGAAGAGGGACCGTACCGGGTTGACGTGGGTGGTGCGGAAGCGTCGGCGCCGGTCGGGCCAACCGACGCACCCGGCATCAGTCAGAACGGCGGCTCCAGACCGGTGACCGTGCCCGGGGTGTCGTCACCGTCTCCGGTGTTCGCGGGCATCCCTCCGGGCTGCCCATCCCAGTTGCCGACCACGGGGCCCTGGGTGGTCGGGCCCCAGTCGAACGAGCGGGCGATGCCACCGGTCTCGTTGTGGTCAGTCACCACCCAGTGCCAGGTACCTCCGTTCGAGCAGACCTCGCCCACGGTCGTCCCGTCCGCACCACCGAACGCCCGCCCGTCCCAGTTCCCGGTGGCCGGCCGACAGGCCGCATCGCCCCATCGGAACGCGTGGCTCGGCTTCGGGTCCACACCCGACACCTCACCCACCGAATCGGTCAGCGACCACTGCCGCACCGTGCCCTGCGGGCAGGACACCCCCACGGTGGTCACCCCGTCGCCGTTCCAGTCGCCCACCACCGGCGCGCACAGCGTCGACCCGAAGTGGTAGGTACGGAACGGCAGCGGACCGTCGGGGGTGAGTTGGCCGGCCAACCGCCACATCCAGGTGTCCGCCGCGGCGTCACGACAGGCCTCGCCGATCGAGTCACCGGTGCCCTGCCAGTCACCGGTCACCTCCAGGCATTCGGGATGGCCCCACCAGAAGTCGTAGCGGATCGTCGCGGTTGGCGTGTTCCCCGACGCCAGCAGCCACCGTCGCGACACCCCGGCCGGCACGCTGATCCCCACGGTGTCCCGACCGGACCGGGCCCGGTCCCAGTTACCGACCACCGGAGCGCCGATCACCGACACGTCGAGCCGCACCCGCGTAACGACCCCGTTCGGATCGGCTCCGTCCAACAAAGTGAACACCACACCGGCGTCCGGGTTCCGCACCGGCGTGGTCGCCGACACCAGGCCGGCCACCGCCACCGCGAACCCGGCCCCGCGCACCCACCGCCACCAGCGCCTCCGGCGCGAGTGGGATGTGCGCGGGAACCACGTGGACCACCGGAGCCATGGTCGCGACCGAGCCATCGAACACCTCCCATCAGCGCGCGCGGTTCGGTAGGCCACCGCCGTTCAGTGCAGCATCGAGGTGTGGACGTGGTCGTAGTGCTGGAGAGTGGCCACCGTGCCGGCGGTCGGATGGGCGCACTGTGCCGCGGTCAGTGCCCCGTTGCAGTACGGCTGCCAACTCGGGCTGCTGGTCTGGAAGTCGTAGATGTAGCCGTACCAGATGATGTACTTCACCCGCAGGAGTGACCCGTAGCCGACCAGCCAACCGGCCACGTTGTCACCGAGCTGCTTGGCCGCACCCGTGACGATGACCCCGCCACCGTCGGGGAAGCAGTCCGCGGCGTTGCCGGTGTAGTGGTCGCTACCCGAAATGTGCCCGCTACTCGTACCGGTGGCCTGACCACCACAGGAACGCAGTGCGAACCGCAACCGGGCCTGGTCGACCACGTACTGGGTGCGTGGGGTCCAACCGGTGGTGACGTTGCTGGCCGCGTGCGGGTTGGGCGCCGGAGCGGCCACCGCCGGGTAGTTCACCCCGGCGACCGTGCCGGGGGTGTCGTTGTTGGTGTGCGCGGCGCTGACAAGTCCGTCCCAGTCCCCCACGATCGGGGCCTCTCGCGACGATCCCCAGGCGAACGCGATGTTCACCGCGCCGGCACTGTTGTGGTTGGACAGGTTCCAGTCCCACACGTCGCCGGTACGGGGACAGGCCTGTCCGACCGTGACGCCGTTCGCCTGGTTGGTGGCCAGTCCATCCCAGTCCCCGGTGACCGGCACACACCGCGCGGCGCCCCAGTTGAACTGAATGGACACCGGCGGATTCTGCACCCCGTTACCGGGCGAGTCGGTCAGCTTCCAGGTACGGCCCGCGCCGTTCGGGCAGGAGACACCGACGGTGGTGATCCCGTCGCCGTTCCAGTCCCCCACGATCGGCTGGCAGGCCGTGCTGCCGAACGAGTAGGTGCGAAATGTGGCCAGCGGGCCGGAGATCGGCAGCGGCCACGTCAGGGTCCACCGCCAGGTGTTGGTCGTCCGGTCCGCGCAGGCCTGGCCGATCGTGTCCCCCAGGCCCTGCCAGTTGCCCGACACCGGTAGGCAGTCGGCGTTCCCCCACCTGAAGTCGTACTTCGCTGCCGTGCCCAGGGTGGAGTTGCCGGCGGCCAGGGCCCACCGTCGGGTGGTGCCGACGACCTGGCTCATCCCGATGGTGTCCCGACCGGAGGCGGCCTGGTCCCAGTTACCGACCACCGGGACCATCTCGGCGGTCGGTCCGAAGGTCATCCGGTAGGCGATGCCACCGGCGGCGTTCGTGTTGGACAGGCTGAAGGTCAGC
>DATCXL010000314.1:0-4253 GCA_036565825.1 Mycobacteriales bacterium | reverse complement strand
CACGAGGCGGTGGTCGCCGACCTGGACACCCGCCGACACCCGTTCCACGTCGCCATCGAGAACTGGCAACACGACCTGAACATCGGCACCGTGGTACGCACCGCCAACGCGTTCCTGGCCAGCCAGGTGCACATCGTCGGCAACCGCCGGTGGAACCGGCGCGGTGCGATGGTCACCGACCGTTACCAGCACCTGCGCCACCACCCCACCATCGCCGACCTGCTGGCCTGGTGCCGGGCCGAGGCGCTGCCGGTCATCGGCGTGGACAACCTGCCCGGCTCGGTGCCGTTGGAACAGGTCAGCCTGCCGCGTCGTTGCCTGCTGCTGTTCGGCCAGGAGGGCCCGGGTCTTTCGCAGCCGGCCCGGGACGCCGCCGACATGGTCTGTTCCATCGCCCAGTACGGGTCCACCCGGTCGATCAACGCCGGCGTCGCCTCGGGCATCGCCATGCATGCCTGGATCCGTGAGCACGCCAACCCCCCGCAGTCGTAGGGGTGGGCTCAGGTGTCAGTTCCCTACGGCGATCCGTGCCGCGACGGATCGCCCGCCGGGGCGATGGTGACAGCGGAGCGTCGCCGAGGGCGCACGACGAGGGTCTGCTTTGGACCACTTCGCGCGGGACTGGTGGGCCCGGACTACGCTGAGCGTGGAGACACGGGAGCCTGGTGGGACCGGGCTGAGAGGGTGGCTGGCGCCGGCGCGTGACCGGCATGGAGCCACCGACCGTCGAACCTGATCCGGGTCATGCCGGCGAAGGGAGGCCCATCGGCCCATGGACGTGCACAGTTGTCCCGACGTGGCGGTGGTCGGCGGAGGTGTGATCGGTCTGGCCGTGGCCTGGCGGGCCGCCCGCCGTGGCCTGACCGTCGCGGTGGCCGACCCGGACCCGGGCCAGGGTGCCTCACACGTGGCCGCCGGCATGCTCGCCCCGGTGACCGAACTGCGTTACGGCGAGCAGGAACTGCTCACCCTCGGACTGGCCGCCGCGCGTCGGTACGCGGCGTTCGTGGCCGAACTGGAGGAGGAGTCCGGGCTCTCCTGCGGCTACCGGCCCTGCGGCACCCTCGCGGTCGCCCTGGACGCCGACGACCGCGCCGAGTTGCGTGAACTGCACGAGTTCCAGTCGTCCCTCGGGCTGTCCAGCAGGTGGCTCACCGGGCGTGAGTGCCGGCGGTTCGAGCCCATGTTGGCGCCGTCGGTGACCGGCGGCATGTTCGTCGAGGATGACCACCAGGTCGACGGTCGCCGGCTCGCCGCGGCGCTGCTGGTGGCGGCCGAACGGGCCGGCGTGGTGGTGCACCGGGCCCGGGCGGCGGTGACCACCGGACCCGATCGGGTGACCGGCCTGCGGCTCTCCGACGGCACCGTGCTGGCCGCCGGCACGGTGGTGCTCGCCGCGGGCTGCTGGTCGGCACGGGTGGACGGTCTGCCGGCCGAGGCACTGCCGCCGGTTCGCCCGGTCAAGGGCCAGATCCTGCGGTTGCGGGTGCCGCCGTCGCTCGCTCCGTTCCTGTCCCACACGGTGCGCGGAAACACCCGGGGCAGCCACGTCTACCTGGTACCCCGGGAGAACGGCGAGCTGGTGGTCGGAGCCACCAGCGAGGAACTGGGGTTCGACACCCTGGTGACCGCCGGCGGGGTCTACGGGTTGTTGCGCGACGCGCACGACCTGGTTCCCGGACTCACCGAATTGCCGCTGGTGGAGACCATCGCCGGGCTGCGGCCGGGTTCCCCGGACAGTGCGCCGATGTTGGGGCCGGGCCGGCTGGACGGGCTGGTGTTGGCCACCGGGCACCATCGCAACGGGATCCTGCTCACCCCGGTCACCGCGGACGTGATCAGCGAGTTGTTGGTGACCGGGATGCTGCCCGAACTGGCCGCGCCGTTCACTCCCGACCGGTTCGACGGCGCCAGACGGGTCGGGTCGACCAAACATTCAGAACAGACCGAACCTGTCGGGCAGGTCGGGCAGGGAGTATCCGCATGACAGTCACCGTGAACGGGCAGCCCCGCGACCTGCCCGCCGGCACCACCGTGGCCACCGTGGTCGCCGGGCTGGCCCGCGGGGACACCGGTGTGGCCGTCGCGGTCAACGACACGGTCGTGCACCGCGGGGCCTGGCAGGCGACCGCTCTTGACGACGGGGACCGGGTGGAGGTAATCACCGCGGTCCAGGGAGGCTGACATGGCTGACGACCCGCTGGTGATCTCTGGAGAGGTGTTCACCTCCCGGTTGGTCATGGGTACCGGCGGTACGACCAGTCTGGAGTTGCTGGAACGCGCAATGGTCGCCTCGGGTACCGAACTGACCACGGTGGCGATGCGACGGGTGGACCCGAACGCGCGTGGCTCCGTGCTGGACGTACTGACCCGGAACGGGGTCCGGGTGCTGCCCAACACCGCTGGTTGCTTCACCGCCGGTGAGGCGCTGCTGACCGCCCGGCTGGCCCGCGAGGCACTGGACACAAACTGGGTCAAACTTGAGGTGATCGCCGACGAGCGCACCCTGCTGCCCGATCCGATCGAACTGCTCGACGCTGCCGAGCGGTTGGTCGACGACGGGTTCGTGGTACTGCCCTACACCAATGACGACCCGATCCTGGCCCGTCGGCTGGAACAGGTCGGCTGCGCGGCGGTGATGCCGCTCGGTTCGCCGATCGGATCCGGACTGGGCATCCGTAACCCGCACAACATCTCGCTGATCGTGGAACAGGCGGGCGTTCCGGTGGTGCTGGATGCCGGAATCGGTACCGCCTCGGATGCCACGCTGGCCATGGAGCTCGGCTGTGACGCGGTGCTGGTCGCCTCGTCGGTGAACCGGTCGCAGTCCCCGGTGCTGATGGCCGAGGCGATGCGCCGGGCCGTCGAGGCGGGTCGGTTGGCCAGGGTGGCCGGGCGTATCCCACGTCGGCACCTGGCCGAGGCATCCTCGCCGCACCACGGCCGGGCCGCGGTCGGGCCGGATCCGGCCTGATCGGTTCTGCCCCCAGCGGTGGGTCCCGGTCGACTGGATCTGGTCGACTGGATCTGGTCGACTGGATCTGGCCGAGGTGGGCTCGCGTGGTGGTGTCCTGGTTTGAGCGATCGGTCCGAACGCCGTTGGCGGTACCGCGCCCGCCGATCGCCGGACCGAAGGCTGGGACCGAAGGCCGGACCGGGGGCCGGGCACCGTCTACGCTGCCGGGCATGACTTCACTCGCCCTGGACGTAGGCCAGATGAAGGAGATCGCCATCGGCGTGATCGTCGCCCTGTTCGTGCTGGCGATCATTGTCGGCATGGTGGTCCGGGCCGTGGTCACCAAGGCGATCGCGCTGGTGGTGATCGTGGTCTTCGGTGTGCTGGTGTGGTCCCAGCGGACGGCGCTGAACGACTGCGCGACGCAGCGGGACTGCAGCTTCTTCGGCTACCAGTTGTCCCTGGACTGAGCGGCCCCGCCGCCGGGACCGGGTTGGTCCCGGCTGCCGGGCTCGGACACCGTGACGTTCCGGGCCCGCCGCCGGGCCCGGAGCAGTTCGAGAATCACCGGCACGACCGACAGCACCACGATCGCGACCAGGATCGCCTCCACGTTGTCGCGGATGAACGCAATCTGACCAAGGTAGAACCCGAGCGTGGTCACACCAGCGCCCCACAGCACTCCGCCGACCAGGCTGTAGACGGCGTAGGTCGAAAAACGCATCCGACTGGCGCCGGCCATCACGGTGGCGAAGGTCCGCACGATCGGCACGAAACGCGCCAACAAAATGGTGAACGGGCCGTATCGCTCGAAGAAGGCGGTCGAGCGCTCCACGTACTCACGCCTGAACAACCGCGACTCGGGTTTGTCGAAGATCCTCGGCCCGGCCCGCAGGCCGATCCAGTAGCCCACCAGGTTGCCCGCGACGGCCGCTGCCGGCACCAGCACCAGCAGTGCCCACAACGGGATGTCGAAGACCTGCTGGGAGACCAGCAGGCCGGCGGTGAACAGCAGCGAGTCACCGGGCAGGAAGAAGCCGACGAGTAGTCCGCACTCGGCGAAGATGATCAGTAGCAGTCCGGCCAGGCCGAACGTCCCGATCAGGTAGTTGGGGTCGAGCAGGGCGGGTGCCGCGACAAGGTGCACCGGCCGAGGTTACCGGTCCATTGGGGGTTCGCGCGGCTCGGCGTCCCGGTCTGTTCCGGGTTGCCACTGTTGGCCACCAGCCGCCGACTGGACAGGCACGACCGGCGGCGTGATCACCCATACCATGACATACCGCGACCTGGGTCGAAG
>DATCXL010000290.1:0-2453 GCA_036565825.1 Mycobacteriales bacterium | reverse complement strand
TATCGCCCGAAACACCGGTCGCCGGATCGAGCAGGTGAACCCATGGGCGACCACGAACGCCAGGTCGGGTTTGCCATCCTGGTCACCCTCCGCGCCGAGTCGGCCCGGCAGGTGCAGCCCGGACAGCCTCACCCCGTCCTCGGTGACCAGTCGCAACCGTTCGAGGCCCGTCCCGGGCCGGTAGGTGTCCCGCACGCCACCCATCCTCACCCACCTGGATGATTGATTCCAGGGCCCTCGCCGGGGCGGAGCCCCGGCTCCGGGGTCCCGCCGTCAGGGGCATGGTGCTGTGTTGCCTTCTGTGGGGGGAGCTTCGCTCCACCCCACACCCCCCTCAACACCCCTCGACGCGCAGCGCAATCGGAAGGCACCCTGGAATCAAGCGTCCAGGTGCCCCCCCGGGGCACCCCGGCTACCGGTCGGCGAGGGTGGCCGGGTCCAGCGCGACCGGGAAGGGCGCGGTTAGTTCGGTGACAAAACCGGCCCGGGCGGTGACCCGCTCGACGTAGGCACCGTCCTTCAGGTCCGCGACGACCAGGTACGGGGCGGGGGTGAACTCCAGCCGCCAGTACCCCTCGATGCCGGCCTCCGCGTACAGCACCGGCTTCATCCGCAGGTCCATGTGCCTGGTTCCGGGCGAGACGATCTCCACCACGAGCAACACCGCCTCGGCGTCCAGCGCGACCGGGTCACCCTGGGTGGCCGCCCGGTCGACCACCGCGATGTCGGGGATGAACAGCCCCGAGGGCACGGTGACGTTGATGGCCTCAAGGACCTCCACCGGGGCTCCGGCGGCATGAGCGGCCTGATCCAGAACATTGGCCAGTCGTCTCGACGCCCGCTGGTGGCGGATGCCGGGCGCGGGAGACGTCATCAGGGTGCCGTCCAGCAGTTCGTGGCGGTATCGCCGGTCCTCACCGAGGGTGAGGACATCCGCGACGGTCCACGGCCCGTAATGCTCGTAGGCCACGCTCATGCACGTCCACCTCCTCACCAGCACCGCCATTGTGCCTCGCGAACACGCCGGGTGTCCTCGGCGCGGCCGGAGGTCCGGCGCGCGCTCCGGACCCCAGCAGTTCGTGGAAATCACCCCGATCTGCTGGGTTCTGTGGGGTCAGGGAACACGGCCGCGAACCGGCCAACCCGCTGTGCGCCGTGTTCCATCTCATACCGGTCGGCGGGCCCCAACCAGGTCGTCCGACAGGTGTGGACGGGGGCTGCCGGGTTACCCTGATCTGGACGGGACCCAGGCGACGATGCTCTCCGCCGGGGTCCCGTTGACCATTCTTCGGGCTGGTTTCGGCCGGCCGACACGGCCGGCGCGGTGCCGCGGGAGGAGGTACGGGACGTGGACCTGGTACTGGTGACCTCGGCGCAGCAGCCCACCACCGAGGTCCTGCCCGCACTCGGCCTGCTCTCCCACCGGGTCCGGATACTCCCGCCGGACATTTCGGCGATGCTTGAGGGTGGGTCCTGTGACGTGCTGCTGGTGGACGGCCGACACGACCTGGTCGCGGCCCGTTCACTGACCCGCTTGCTGCACACCACCGGCACCACCGCGCCGGTACTGGCCGTGCTCACCGAGGGCGGGCTGGCGGCGTTGCAGGCCGACTGGGCCGTCGACGACGTGCTGTTGTACACCGCAGGCCCGGCCGAGGTGGAGGCGCGCCTGCGACTGGCCACCTCCCGGCGCACCCTGGCGCTGGCCGCGACCGACGACGTGGTCAGGGTTGGGGAACTGGCCATCGATGAGGCCACCTACACCGCACGGCTTCGCGGGCGGGCGCTGGACCTGACCTACAAGGAGTTCGAGCTGCTGAAGTTCCTGGCCCAGCACAGCGGGCGGGTGTTCTCCCGGGCCCAGTTGCTGCAGGAGGTCTGGGGCTACGACTACTTCGGCGGGACCCGCACGGTGGATGTTCACGTCCGTAGGTTGCGGGCCAAGCTCGGCGTCGACCACGAGGGCATGATCGGCACCGTGCGCAACGTCGGTTACAAGTTCGTACGGCAGGTGACGACCGGCGCGACCGAGGATGCGGGATCGACTACCGTCAAATCGTGACGTTCCCGATCATCAGCCACACCGAACCGAGCCCGGAGGAGATCGACGCCGTACTGGCGTTGGTCGACGCGGCCACCGAGGCCGACGGCGTGGCACCGGTGTCCGAACACGTCCTGCTGCACCTGCGCCACGGCGGCGACCGGGAGGCCCACAACCTGCTCGCCCACTCCGACCCCGGTACGGACGCTGGCACGGACGGCCCGGGACTGGTCGGTTACGCCCACCTGGACGCCGCCGACTCCGAACCCGAGCCCGGCGCCGAACTGGTCGTCCACCCGGCGTACCGCCGCCGCGGGGTGGGCGACGCGCTGCTTGCCGAACTGGAACGCGTCAGCGACCAGACCGGTGCCGGCGGCCGGCTTCGGGTGTGGGCACACGGCCGGCACCCGGG
>DATCXL010000252.1:0-4685 GCA_036565825.1 Mycobacteriales bacterium | reverse complement strand
GTCTCATCGCCGCTGCCCACCCTGCCCCGTGAGGTGAGACATGAGCGCTGACACCCGCCCAAGGCTGAATCCCGCCGCGCGTCCGCTGTGGCGCAACGACACGACCATCCAGATCGGCTTGGATCCCACCCGCGCCGTGGTGATCGACAGCGTCGATCCGGCAACCGCGCAGTTGCTGCGTGACCTGGACGGGACCCGCTCGGAGGCGGAGATCCTCGCCGACGCGGCCGCCGCCGGACTGGACGTCGCCGTGGTCACCCGGCTACTCACCGGGTTGCGCCGGCACCGGCTGGTCGTTGACGGCTACCCGGTGGCGTTGTCGACACTGGGCGGTCCCGAGGTGGCGGACCGTCTCGCTCCGGACCACTCGTCGCTCGCGCTGCTGCACCCCGGGGACCTGCCCTCCCGGATCCTTCGTCGGCGTCGCCGGGCCGCGGTGGTGGTGCACGGGGCCGGTCGGATCGGCGCCCCGCTCGCCTGCCTGCTGGCCGCCTCCGGGGTGGGTCGGGTGGTGATTGTGGACCAGGCGACGAGTCGGCTCGGTGACTGCGCACCGGCCGGGTTGTCCCCGGCGGACCAGCACCGACGACGAGCCGAGGCCGCGGCCGAGGCGATGCACCGCTGTGCGCCGGAGGTGGACACGACGCCACTACCCCCGAGTCGTTACCCTGATCTGGTAGTGCTGACCGAGACACCACCACGGGGGTCGGACCTGCTCGCGGCAATGCACGCGGCCAACGTGTCGCACCTGCTTGTCGGCATTCGGGAAACCACGTCTGTGGTTGGGCCACTGGTGCAGCCGGGCCACTCGAGCTGCCTGCGGTGCGCGGACCTGCACCGCTGCGACCGGGACCCGGCCTGGCCGGCGCTGGCTGCCCAGTTGGCCACCCCGCGCCGGGGCGTGGCCGAGCCGTGCGACCTGGTGCTGTCGAGCCTGACGGCCACCCTCGGTGCCATGCAGGTGCTCACCCACCTCGACGGAGATACCGCCGCAGTGGTGGACGGCACCCTGGAGACAGGGTTGCCGGGTTGGCAGGTGAGGCGGCGGACCTGGCCGGTGCACCCGGCCTGCGACTGCGGAGCGTGGCAGACCCTGCGGGCCGGGTGAGATCCGGCATGCGACACGGCGGAGCATCTGTGCTACGCCGGAACTGCCGGTGTCTGGCCGCACCGGTCCCGAACTGAGGGAGAATCATTTCGTGAGCGAAATACCGCGCCGTGCGGTCACGCGGACCGCAAAGCTCGCCGCGTTGCCGCTGGGTGTGGCGGGCCGGGCGACTCTCGGCCTGGGCAAGCGCCTGGGCGGCCGATCCGCCGAGTCGGTGACCCTGGAGCTACAGCAGCGCACCGCCGAGCAGTTGTTCACCGTGCTCGGCCAGCTCAAGGGCGGCGCGATGAAACTCGGTCAGGCGCTGAGCGTTTTCGAGGCCGCGCTACCCGAAGACGTCGGGGCGCCCTACCGGGACGCACTCACCCGGCTCCAGGAGGCCGCCCCGCCACTGCCAGCCGCCGTGGTGCATCGGGTGCTGACCGAGCAGCTTGGCAGGAGTTGGCAGAAGAGGTTCACCGAGTTCGACGATGTTCCGGCGGCGGCGGCAAGCATCGGGCAGGTTCACCACGGGCGTTGGCACGACGGCCGGGAGGTGGCCGTCAAGGTGCAGTACCCGGGTGCCGGCCCGGCACTGATGGCCGACCTGACCCAACTCTCCCGGTTCGCCCGATTCTTCGCGGTACTGAGCCCCGGTCTGGACATCAAGCCTCTGCTCGCCGAGATGCGTGAGCGGGTCGTGGAGGAACTGGACTACTCGCTGGAGGCCGACACCCAACGGGCGTTCGCGGCCGCGTACTCCGACGACAACGAGATCCGGATACCGCGGGTGGTGGCCAGCGCACCGCAGGTGCTGGTGTCGGAGTGGATCGCCGGTACTCCGATGGCCTCGATCGTGGCCTCGGGCACGCAGGAGGAGCGGGACCGGTCCGGGTACCTGCTGTCGACGTTGCACTTCTCCGCGCCGGCACGGGCTGGGCTGTTGCACGCCGACCCGCATCCGGGGAACTTCCGCCTGCTACCGGACGGGCGTCTGGGTGTACTCGACTTCGGATCGGTCGCTCGACTTCCCGGCGGTCTGCCCGAACCAATCGGCCGGCTGTGCCGACTGGCGCTGGCCGGCGACGCCGAGACGGTCGTGAAGGGCCTTCGCACCGAGGGGTTCATCAGGCCGACCATCGACCTCGATCCAGGCAGCGTGCTGGAGTACCTGGTGCCGATGTTGGAGCCACTGGCCCACGAGCGGTTCCAGTTCACCAGGGAGTGGATGCGAAGGGAGGCCGCCCGTATCGGTGACCCACGCAACCCCGTTGCCCAGGTGGGGCGTCAGTTGAACCTGCCCCCGTCCTACCTGCTCATCCACCGGGTCACGCTCGGGTCGATCGGGGTACTGTGCCAACTCGGTTCCCAGGCGGCCTACCGGGGAATCGTGGAACGGTGGCAACCCGGCTTCGCCGGTTGACCGTCCTACTGTGGGGCACCCACACACGCGACGTTCACCCCGTGCAGGGCCGCGTCCTGGGTGGGTGGCCGGACCGACAGGTATCACCGGGATACCCGGTCCAGCGGTGCCGCCGGTCGGTGCGCCTGTCATGGAATGGTGGAATATGGCGAAGCGCACTCTCTATCTGGTCCGGCATGGACAGTATCGACGCAACGCCCGGCGACCATCCGGCGAGTCAGACGGCGAACTGACCGGGACCGGGCACCAACAGGCGGCTCTGGTCGGGTTACGGCTGCGTGACATCCCGGTGGACGTGATCCACCACAGCACACTGGTACGCGCCCGGCAGACAGCCGAGGTGATCGCGGTGGAGTTTCCCGGTGTGCCGTTGCGACCGTCGGGGCTGCTTCGGGAATGCATACCAGGGATGCCCGAGGTGATCCCGGAGGCATTCCGCGAGTTCTTCGCCACGGCGTCCAGGAACGCGATAGTCGACGGATCCCGCCAGGCTGCCGAGGCTCTGGCGACGTTGTTCCGCGACGATCCTGGTCCGGTGGACCGGCACGAGGTGGTCGTCACGCATGGAAACCTGATCAGCCACCTCGCCGCACAGGCCCTGGGAGCACCTTCGGGGAGCTGGATCCGCGCCGACATCCACCACTGTGGAATCACCGAGGTGTGCATGGGCACCCGGCGGGGTCTCACACTGGTGTGCCACAACGACACCGGTCACCTGACCCAGGAACTACGCACCAACGGATAGCGTCACGCCCTGCCGGTGTCTGACGTGGACGGAGCCGGCCCCGTCGCGGGGCCGGCTCCTGTCTGGTCGCAACGGCTAGCAGACCGCGTTCTGGACCAGCCTGGCGCGCCGCGCGGCCTGTTGCGTTCGCTGTTGCCGACGGCGCAGGGCGAGCACCCGCCGGCACTGGCACAGGACCTCGGTCTGCTGTTCGCACTCGCGCCTTCGCACCCGCGAGAGGTTCTCGTTGAGGAGCAACATCGCGCAACTCCTGACCTGCAGGCCGGTCCGGGTCCCCGGCGCGGATGACGCCGTCACGCCGGTGGACAGGGATGCTCTACCAACTCCGCAGACTCTGCCGACTCCGGTGGCTCGGGTGTGCGCGGTCCGGCTGCCGGCGGCCGGCGCCGGGCCGACCACCGAGATCGAGACGACGTCGCCGCGGGTCATGCGGCGACCTCCTTCCGTGGACGGCCTCGCGGCCGCTTTCGAGGAACGATCACTCCTCGCTCGAAGATCTCTCCACCCCAGACACCCCACGGCTCGTGCCGCTCCACGGCGCCGGACAGGCAGACCGCCCGTACGGGGCAGTCGAGGCAGTAGTTCTTCGCGAGCTCCAGTTCACTCGGGCTGTCGGCGAACCAGAGCTCCGGGTCATTGACCCGGCATGGCAGGTCTATTCCTGCCTCCTCGGCCCTGGCGAAGTCAAGCCCCAACCTGCTGACTGAGGTCGGGACGGTCGCTGGCACTGAGGACACCGGGGTCACCTCCTTCGGTTTCGCGGTCGTTTGGAACGCGGGTACGAAAAACACTGAGGCCGCGGATCCCAGGTGATGGGTTCCGCGGCCTCGAGGCGAGCCGTCTGGTGAAACTCAGACTGGTGCACCTCGAGGTGGCGGACCCTGGGCATCGGCGATCCGCGCGCGCAGGCCCACGACGCTGACGAGCTGGTCAGCTCGCCGCTTCGATGGGACCGATGGCTGGATGCGCATGGCGGAGGTTGGTGTGGACACGCCGCTACCCTCGTGTTCCCACACACCGCCGTTGACAGCGGCCGGAGGCAGGGACCCCTGCCCGTACACGCAGGCGAAGGCGAGGAGATCCGTGCCGGTGGTGTAGTTCGTCACGGGATTCCCCTCCCCTCGTGGTGTCGGTGGACCTGGACCAAGGGCGGCACAACGCACCGCCGTCACGCAGGCTATGTCGCCGGGTGGGACCGGCGCAACGCATTTACGGGCCGGTTTCCGGAGAACTTTCGGGCAACGGGTCTTCCCCCCGGACCAACGACAGCACGGCCGCGCCGTAGAGATCGAGTTTCCGCTGGCCGATGCCCGGGATGGCCACCAACCCGGGCACGTCAACCGGCCGGTCCTCGGCGATGGCCACCAGGGTCGCGTCGGTGAAGACGACGTAGGCGGGCACCTTCTGCTCCTCGGCCCGCGTTCGCCGCC
>DATCXL010000891.1:0-4150 GCA_036565825.1 Mycobacteriales bacterium | reverse complement strand
CGCTCGCCGTAGGTGGCGGTGCCGCCGACGGCTTCGCGCTTGTCGGTGTAGGGGGTCCACGGCCGGGTCATGACGCACCGCCTTCGCGGCGCACGAGGGTCAGCGGGCCGGCGTTGCGGTTGAGGTCCTGGGGTGTCCGGTCGTCTCCGTACCGCCACGCGCCCTCGCTGATCATCACGATCTGGTCGGCCGAGTCGTAGTTGTAGTCGGCGCGGTCGGCGGCGAACCAGACCCGCCCGTCGGCGCTACGCCACAGGTCGCCGGGCTGCGGCGGCCACTCCGCCGGGGCAACCCCCTCGACGGTGACGGTCGCCGAGTCGCTGGGCAGTACGACAGGGATCGTGATCCGCGCCGTGCCACCGAGGTTGACGATCATGCCGTCACCGTCGTGGCTTTCGACCCGCGCGCCCTTGATGGTGATGTCGACGATCTCGCCGGGCTGGAAAGTGGCCATCACGCACCGGCCTCGGACTCGGCCGCCGGCGAGGGCCCGAACACCACACACCACAGGTCGATGCGCCAGTCGTGCCACAGCCCGCGCTCACCGCCACGCGGACGGCTGCCGTACTCATGCCACGGCCTGGGGCTGTTCTCGTCGTACGCGCGACCGTCGTGCACGACCGTCGCGCCGATCAGCGCAGCCCAGGCGTCCACAGCGAGGATGTCGTCGTTGTCGAAGCGGAGCAGCGCGTGCCCGAACTGCGGGTACAGGTCGACGCTCGCCGGGCCGGGCAGCCGGCCGTCGGTGATCGCGTGGGCGATAGCGCGCAGCAGGTGCGCCCGGTCGCCGTGGGACTTGGCCCGCTCATCGGCGGCGGGCTTGACGGTAGTCTGGGTCGTCATCGGACCTCTTCTCCTCCGTGGTTGTTGGTCCGGGTGAGCCCTCGCCGTCGCACCGGTGGGGGCTCTTCTGCTTGTGGGGGGCCGCGCCCCAGGGAGGGAGGGCGCGGCCCCGTCAGCCCGACGCGACGTCGGACCCGCCCGCCGCCAGGGGGGCCAGGCGGCGGGAATCCGTGGGCACCAGCGGGTGCCGCTTGAGGTGGACGTACAGGTAGGTCATGCCGCCGGTAGCCAGGCAGTCGCCGAGCAGGACCAGCCCGAGGGCGACCCGCCCGATGGGGCGGGTGCGGGCGTAGGCGATGACGTCGGAGACGGCGGCCTTCGGCCGCGGGCGTGGTCGGGGCCGCGGGGCGGTCGGTTTGGGTCGGCAGATGGCCATCGGGATCACGCGGCCTTCTGCTCGACCGGCAGGATCGCCGAGAGCGGGATGTCGAGCTCGGCGGCGATGAGCTCTAGGTCGGAGATGGTCCACGCCACGACGCCTCGCACCCGACGCGAGACGTACGACTGGCTGAGCCCGGCGCGGCGAGCGAGCTCGGATCCGCTGACCTGATGCTCGGCGAGCAGCCCACGGACGCGTCGTGAGATGAGAGACTGGGTCGGTTCCATACGGACTTTCCTAGTCTCTGACCGACCAAGCGTCAAGTCTTTGAGCGACTTATTTCGACTCTGTCTTAAATTTCTGTCCGCCACCCGTTGCGTCTAGTCGCTCAGCGCTTAAACTACCCGCATGGAAACCGGCAAGCGCGGACAACTCCGTGAGCACGTTGCTGGCGAGCTGCGCGGGCACCTCGCCAAGAAGCGCATCAGCGCAAGCGAGTTCGCCCGGCGCGTCGGCTGGTCGCAGCCCTACATGGCGCGGCGCTACGACGGGCGAGTGGCGATGGACCTCGATGATTTGGAGGTGATAGCGCGGGAACTCGGAATCTCAGTGACAGAACTGCTTGGGGGATCGGGGGGGCAAACTACGGCAGCGAAGCTTCGACTGGCCGAAAGTACGACCCCGCCCCGGAAAACGCCCAAGGCTCAGCCGAACGTACGAACCCCCCACGCTGTTGACCCGCGCAACCGCCGAGCGGCCAGAGTCCCGCGCTCGCTCGCGGCCGCCATCGGCCATCTGCCGACTCCCCAACCACTACCCGTCACCGGAGGATGACGCTTATGAAAGAGGACATGATCAGCGAGTATCTGGAGTGGCTGCGAACATGTAGCCGCTCACCGCGCACCATCGGAGCCCGCAAGGACATCCTCGGCCGCGCCGACGCGGCACTGCCCGAGGGGCTAGCCGCCGCGACCACCGAGGAGCTCAAGCGGTGGATCTACCGCGACGAGTGGTCGCTGGCCACCCGGGAGACCTACTACGGGGCGATCCGGTCATTCTTTGTGTGGGCGTCCAACCCCCAGGACCCGCGCATCGACTACGACCCGAGCGCGCTCCTGCCCCGGCCGGTCAAGCCGCGGGGGCTGCCCCGGCCGGTCACCGACGAGCAGCTGCGCCGGATCCTGACTGAGTCGATCGAGCCGTACCGGACGTGGTCGCTGCTGGCCGCGTACGAGGGCCTGCGCTGCTGCGAGATCGCGCAGCTGGACCGGTCCGACATCGACGAGCGGACCGTCCTGATCCGGCGAGGTAAGGGCGGACGTCCCGGGGTCGTGCCGACTCACCCGATGGTGTGGGCGGCTGTCAAGGACCTCCCGCCCGGGCCGCTGGCCACCGGCGACAACGGCGACCGGGTCGGCGCCAAATGGGTGTCGATCCGCACCGCGCTCTACTTTCGCCGACAGCTCGGCATGCCCGGCGTGGCCCTACACCGGCTGCGGCATTGGTTCGGCACCAACACCTACCGCACCACCAAGGACATCCGGGTCACGCAGGAGCTCCTGCGTCACTCCTCCCCCACCACCACCGCGATCTACACCCTGATCAACGACGAGGAGCGCGCGGCTGCAATCCACGCGCTCCCCACCTTCACCGGACAGCCCAGCTAAAGACTCCCGTCACCGCAAGGTACCGCACTCCGGGCGAGGGGGCCGGAGTGCGGTACTACTTTTTCGGCCATCGGACCAGGCGCGGCCGGCGGTTGCGGGGTATGTCGGGTGGCGCCAGCTCGACGGCTTCGACCCGTGGCCCCCGCCGCGGCGGTAGGTCGGCCATTGACCACACCACGATCACCTCGGCCTCGCCGCGCAGTAGCGACTCGTACACCTCGTAGTACTTGGTGCCGTCGGGGTCGTAGACGACGCTCGGCCGGTATCCCATCCGCTCGCAGTACGCGTAGCACTCGGGTCCACGCTCCCAACCGCGCAGGAAGATGACGGCGCGAGGGGCGGCCGTCTTAAGTGGCCGGACAGTGTCCGGCTGATCACCACCATTCATGATCTGATCATCGGGACACTTCGCGCTGCCGCAACAACTGACGCCCGATCATGCGCAGAGTGGATCAAGCGCGACAAACGTCTAGCGCAGGGCTTAAGGAGCCGTTAAGGTTCGCGCGCGCGAACGAACGTGCCCCGACCGGGTACGCCTTCGGTGAGACCTCGAAGCCGCAGCACGATCAGAGTCTTGTCCACCGTCGCCCGGGACACGGAGTACAGCTCGGCGAGCTTCGACACGGACGGGAGCAGTGACCCCGGCGGGTACTCGCCGGACTCGATGCGGGCGGCGAGGTCGTCCGCGATCTCCTCGTAGGTCATCCGGCGGGGCATCTAGTGATCTCCTGTGTAGACGCCCGATCAGATCATGACCTTGTGCCGTATTCAAGTCCGCCATTGACTCACCTAGGTTACCTGCGTAGCGTGCGCACTGTGACGACCCGTCACCGTGAGTGATCATCAGGGGAGCGCGCCATGCGCCAGATCAACCCCCCGTACGTCCGCCTCCTCGGCACGCGTCCCGTGCGCCCCGGGGATGTCACCTACCGCAGCACCGACCCCATCCCCGACGGGGACACCCAGCCGCAGCCGGGCTGGGGCTACCCGATCCGGGACGCCGTCGATTTGGGTCGGCTCGAGCAGCCGACCGCGCCGGTCAGCCGACCGAGGCGTCGGCTACGCGACCACGGCCTGGCCGTCATCGCCTGCGTGCTCATCCTGATCGCCGTGACGATCGTGCTCTGACAGGGATAGACGGCAGGAGATACCGTGTCAGCCGTGAGCGACTACCACACCGCCCGCGTCTGGCCGTCCCTACTGCCCACGTGCGCAGTCGCGGTCGCCGCGAGCATCCTCACCACATACATCCTGATCACCGGCGGCGCCTGGACGCCCACCATCCGGCGGCCGGCAGTCGCGGCGGCAAGCCCAGCCGTCA
>DATCXL010000221.1:0-6180 GCA_036565825.1 Mycobacteriales bacterium | reverse complement strand
GGCACCGATCCGCCGGCTGCCCGGTGCCGGCGTGGGTGCTCTGGCGGGACGGCGCGGCCTACCTGGTGACCGGTCCGGGCGAACAACCCGCGCCCGGCCTGGTCCACACCGCCGGTACCGACGGCACGGGCGGCACCGAGGTCGCCGACCATGCCGAGGTGACCGTGGCATCCACGCGGACGGCCAGCCGGATCGTGACCTGGCAGGCCGCGGTGTCCCGGGTGGAACCTGGCAGCGAACAGTGGCGGGCCGTGGTTCCCGCCCTGGCGTCCCGAAGGTTGAACCTCACCGACCCCGACGCCACCCAGGCCCGATGGGCGAACGAGTGCGCGGTGCTGAGACTGGACCCGACCGGCGAGTTCCACGAGGCGTGAGTTGATCCGGTCAGGGCCTGGCCAGGCCGGAATCCCATCACCGACAGTCACCGCCTCGGGTTGCCGGGAGGCGCCTGCGGACGTCCAGGCCATCCGAGCCGCCCGCGGGTAGCCTCCGAACCATGACGACCTCCACCAAGGTGTACATCGCGCGCCTGAGCGGGGTCGCCGTGTTCGACCCCAACGGTGATCTCGTCGGCAAACTACGTGACGTCGTCGTCACGCTGCGCATCGGTAACGTTCCGCCACGGGTGCTGGGGGCCGTGGTGGAGATCCAACACCGACGTCGGATCTTCGTCCCGATGGGGCGGGTGACCTCGGTGGACGCCGACGCGGTGGTGCTGTCCACCGGCACGATCAACCTACGTCGGTTCGAACAGCGGGCCGGCGAGACGCTGGTGCTGGGTGAACTCCTCGACCGCAGGGTGACCATCGTGGACACCGGCGAGCGGATGATGGTGGTGGACGCCGCGATGGAGCAGACGCGCACCCGAGACTGGGTCATCTCCCGGCTGGCCGTGCGTGAGACCGGGCGGATCCCCCGCCGACGCGGACAGATCCGGCAGGTGGAGTGGAGCGAGGTCTCTGGTCTGGCCCACACGGACGAGGATCAGGGCGCCGAGAACTTTCTGGCCGTACTGGCCACGCTGCGTGCGCCGGATGTGGCCACCGTGATGCAGGATCTGTCCCACAAGCGGCGCCAGGAGGTCGCCCAGGCGTTCGACGACGAACGGCTGGCCGACGTGCTCGAAGAGCTACCCGAGGTGTCGCAGGCGGAGATCCTGACCCGGCTCGACGACGAACGGGCCGCCGAGGTGCTCGGTCTGATGGACCCCGACGACGCGGCTGACCTGCTCGGCGCGTTGTCGTCCGGGGACCGACAGCGGCTGCTCAGCCGGATGGAACCCAAGGAGGCCCGACCGGTCCGCCAGTTGCTCACCTACACCGAGGGCACCGCGGGCAGCCTGATGACCAGCGAACCGATCATCGTGTCGCCGGACGTGACGGTGGCCGAGGCACTGGCCCGGGTGCGCAACCCGGAACTGCCACCCGCACTGGCCAGCCAGGTGTACGTCTGTCGGCCGCCCTCGGCCACCCCCACCGGCCGGTACCTGGGCACCGCCCACTTCCAGCGGCTGCTACGGGAGCCGCCGTCCGCACTGGTCAGTGGCGTGGCCGACGACGACATCGACGCGCTGCACCCCTACACCCCGCTGTCCGAGGTGACCAGGCACCTGGCCGCCTACAACCTGGTCGCGGTGGCCATCGTGGACGACGAGGGCCGGCTGGTCGGCGCGGTGACCGTCGACGACATCC
Source organism: Mycobacteriales bacterium (assembly GCA_036565825.1). GTDB lineage: Bacteria > Actinomycetota > Actinomycetes > Mycobacteriales > DASULA01 > DASULA01. The sequence continues at coordinate 4,489 of DATCXL010000221.1, read as the reverse complement.
TGGACGCGCTGCTGCCCGAGGACTGGCGGGCGGGGCCCGAGCATGCCTGAGCGTGGCGGTAGGCGCCGGGCCAACCGACTCGACCAGCCCAGGGGCGTGGGTCCACGCTGGTCGTTCCGGCTCAACGACGACACGATCGGACGTTGGTCCGAACGGGTGGCCAGGTTCTTCGGCACCGCACGCTTCCTGGTGATCCAGTCGATCATCGTCATGGTCTGGATCGCACTGAACGTGGCCCAACTCACCCGAACGATCCGCTGGGACCCCTACCCGTTCATCCTGTTGAACCTGGCGTTCTCCACCCAGGCCGCATACGCCGCGCCGTTGATCCTGCTCGCCCAGAACCGGCAGGCTTATCGTGACCGGGTGTCCCTTGAGGAGGATCGCGCGCAGAACGCCCGGCAGGTCGCCGACATGGAGTACCTGGCCAGAGAGATCGCGTCGATCCGGCTCGCGCTGGGCGAGGTGGCCACCCGTGACTTCCTGCGTTCGGAACTGGCCCGGCTCGTCGAGGCGAGGGCGGAGGACGGTCCGGACGAACGCGAGCAGCGTTGACCAGGCCAGGGCCGGCGGATCCAGCGGATCCGGCCGAGTGGTCTGACCGAGGCGACTGGGCCGATCGGCCCGACCGGGCCGAGGTGACAGACCCCACCGAACCGATGAATCCAACACAACCGGCAGAGTCCATCGATCCAGGCGAACCACCCGAACCGCCCGAACCACCTGGTCCCTCCGAGCCGGTGTACGTGGTGGACCCGGGCCCACGGGGCTGCCGGTGCTGCCTGCTCGTGCTCGGCGGCGCGCTGTTCTTCATCGCGCCGTTCGCCGTGGTCACCGTGTTCATCCTGAGCATGTCCAGCAGCCCCGACGACAGCGTGCGCGCCTGGCTGGACGCGGTTCGTCAGGGGCGGTACAACGCAGCGGTGCACCAGATGTGCACGCACTACCGGGACTCGGTGTCCGCGGCTGAACTACGCCGTCGGGTGACCGGCGCGGGTGGGATCACCCGCGGGGAGATCGGGGTGACCAGCACCCGGTCGAACACCTCGGCGGCGGTACAGGTCACGGTCACCAGTGCTGACGGGCAGACCCGCCGAACAACCCTGTCGGTGATCAGGGACGGTGATCTGTGGCGGGTCTGTTCGCTGCCCTGACCGCCCTGGCGAGGCCGTCCGAATCGTCGGTGCCGCCGGCGGCATCCAGGCCGCCGGTGCTGTCGGTGCTGTCGGTGCCGTCCGGGCTGCCGAGCAGTTTGACCAGCAGGCCACCGAGCAGATCCAACTCCTCGGCGGTGAGTTGACTCATGTACTCGCCGACGCCGCGCAGGTGCGTCGGCGCGGCATCCCGCAGCCGGTCGAACCCCGCGTCGGTGAGGACGGTGAAGGTCCCCCGGGCGTCGGCCGGGTCGGCCTGCCTGCTTACCAGCCCGGTGGCGGTGAGTCGGTCGACCAGCCGGGTGAGCCCGGACCGGGACAGCAGGACCCGGTCGGCCAGTTCGGTCATCCGTAGCCGGCGTCCGGGCGCCTCGGCGAGTTGCACCAGAACGTCGTACCACGACAGCGGCAGGCCGTGCGCGCTCACCAGATCCCGTTCCAGCCGGCGCATGATCACCGCATGTGAGCGGAGGAACACCCGCCAGACACGCAACTGACGGGCCAGACCGGTCCGCCCGGGTGAGGGTCTGTTGGCACCCGGTCCCGTGTCGGTGCTCACCTGGGCAACGTTAGTAGACAGCATCGGCCGGATAGCGCAGTCCTGGCCCGCCCATTGCTCCTTCTCGCCGCCGGGGGCGGAGATTTCCTCCGTGCTGCGACACAACGGACGGGCACCACGGGTTGACGACCATGACGACCATGACGCCCAAGCCGATCAGGACGGTCAGGAGGTGGCGGGGATGTGGGCGAGTTTCCGGCCGACCTTGAGGTAGCACTCGCCGGTCTGGCCGCCGAGCCTGGCCTCGACCAGGGCGGACAGGGGTTCGCGGGCGTCGTCAGCGCTGAGCGTCACCTGCTGCTGGCCGTCCTGCGACTCGACCACCAACCGCAGCCCGTTCTGCTGTGCGACGCGGCGGACCTCGCCGTTGCTCCTGGCGAAGCCCAGCGACCTGACCACCTCGGTCACCGACCGGCCCGGGTCGATGACCGACGGCAGGTTCTCCACCTCGCCGAAGGCGCGCCTGGAGAAACGGGCCACGAACTCCTCGCGGGCCTTCATCGCCCCGTCGACACCGTGGATGGCGGCGGTCACCTCTCCGGCCAGGACCTTCTTCAGGTCCATCGGGTGCAGCGTTCCGGCCCTGACCCGCTCACCGACAACGGCCAGTTCTGAGTCGTCCCACTCGGACAACGCCCTGAAGTAGGGCTCGACCAGTCGGTCGGGCACGGACATGACCTTGCCGAAGACCTCGTTGGGCGAGGCCGTCAGCGGTACGTAGTTACCCCGTGACTTGGACATCTTCGCCCCGGTGCCGTCGGTGCCCTCGATCAGCGAGGTGGCGACCACGAGTTCGGGGTTCTGGTCGCAGATGTCCATGACCCTGCGGCACATCTGCATGTTGAGGAACTGGTCGACCCCGCCGACCTCCAGGTCGCAGTTGGTCTCCACCGAGTCCAGCGCCATGACCACCGAGTACAGCAACTCGGCCAACGACAGGCCCTGACCGGCGTCCAGTCGCTTACGGAAGTCCTCGCGTTGCAGCGGCATCGACACCGGGATCCGCGCCGTGATCTCGATCATCTCAGGCAACGTGATCCGGCGCAGCCAGTCGCCGTTGTGTCGGAACTGGGCGCGGTCGAAGTCGAAGAACGGCGTGACCTGCTCACGGTAGGTGACCAGGTTTCGGGCGATGTCCTCGTCGGTGAGCGTCGGCCGCTCATCGGACCGGCCGCTGGGGTCGCCGATCTTGGCGGTCATGTCGCCGACGATGAACACCACCTGGTGGCCCATCCGCTGGAAGCGGCTGAGGACGAGCATCGGGACCGCGTGGCCCAGGTGCACCTCGGCCCCGGTGGGATCGATGCCGAACTTCGCGACGAACCGACGGTGGCCCCGATCCGCCTCGACGATCCGCTCGGCCAGCGCGTCGGCAGAGGGCTGGAGCTCCTGCGCACGGCTGGCGACCAGGGCGGCCTGCTCGGCCGGGGACAGGTCCGACAGGTCCAGACCGCGTCGCTGCGTGGTCTCGGCCAGCAGCTCGTGCACGGTGGCATCGGCCGCCAGGTCCGCACCCTCCAGCAGCGCGGTGGCACGGTCGACGGACTGACTCAGTCGGGTCATCGAACCTCTCCAGGGAGTAGATACCCACTGAATCCTATCCGGCCGTCGCGATCGACTCCGCTCTGTCATCACTCTGTCAACACCGTCCCGGCCGAGTGGATGACCTGGCGCCACCCCGGCCAGGGAACCGAGGAACCGGCCCGCCGTAGCATGGAGTTGTCAGATCGCCGCCCTCCCTTCAGGATCCTGATGCCTCCCACCACAGAACAGGTCACCGCCGCCCTGGCGACGGTCAACGATCCCGAGATCCATCGCCCGATCACCGATCTCGGGATGGTCAAGGACGTGACGGTCGGCCCGGACGGTCGGGTGGCCGTGCAGGTGTGGTTGACCGTGTCTGGCTGTCCGATGCGGGACACCATCACCCGTCGGGTCAGTGACGCGGTCAGTGCCGTGGAGGGGGTGTCCGAGGTCACCGTCGAGCTGGACGTGATGAGCGCCGAGCAGCGGCAGGCCCTGCAGCAGAGCCTGCGCGGCGGCGCCCAGATGAACGAGATCCCGTTCGCCAAGCCGTCTTCACTGACCCGGGTGTTCGCGGTCGCCTCCGGTAAGGGCGGGGTGGGCAAGTCCAGCGTCACGGTCAACCTGGCGGTCGCGATGGCCGCACGCGGGTTGTCGGTGGGCGTCGTCGATGCGGACATCTACGGACACAGCGTGCCGAGGATGTTGGGTGCCACGGGGCGACCCACCCAGGTCGAGCAGATGATCATGCCGCCGGAGGCGCACGGCGTGAAGGTCATCTCGATCGGCATGTTCACCCCCGGCAACGCTCCGGTGGTGTGGCGGGGACCGATGCTGCACCGGGCGCTGCAACAGTTCCTGGCCGACGTGTACTGGGGCGACCTGGACGTCCTTCTGCTGGACCTGCCGCCCGGTACCGGCGACGTGGCGATCTCGGTCGCCCAGCTCATCCCGACCGCGGAGATCCTGGTGGTGACCACCCCGCAGTTGGCCGCCCGGGAGGTGGCCGAGCGGGCCGGTGCGATCGCGTTGCAGACCCACCAGCGGCTCGCCGGCGTGGTGGAGAACATGTCCGGTCTGCCCTGCCCGCACTGCGGCGAGACGATCGACGTGTTCGGTTCCGGCGGCGGTGCCGCGGTGGCCGAGTCGCTGTCCCGGTCGATGGGGACGACGGTGCCGCTGCTCGGCCAGATCCCGATCGACGTGCGGTTGCGCGAGGGCGGTGACGACGGCCGCCCGCTGGTGTTGTCGA
>DATCXL010000206.1:0-2752 GCA_036565825.1 Mycobacteriales bacterium | reverse complement strand
GCCGCCGCCACCCCGGCGTCCACACGGGACTGTTATGCGGGCGTGGCGGACACCTCCGTCTACGTCGGCGAGGGCTTCCGCGGCAGAGCGGTGGGTAGGGCGTTGCTGCACAGGCAGGTCACCGCCGCCGACGAGGGTGGACTGTGGACACTGCAGACCGCGATCTTTCCGGAGAACCGTGCCAGCCTGGCCCTGCACCACGCCGCCGGGTTCCGCACCCTGGGCGTCCGCGAACGCGTCGCCCGCCACCATGGCCGCTGGCGCGACACCGTCCTGCTCGAACGCCGTCGCACCGGGGGTGACCTGGACGAGTGAGTCTGTCCCTCGCAGGGGCGAAGCCCCGGCTCCGGAGTCCTGCCGTACCGGGCCCGGATCTGTGCTGCCTTCTGTGGGGGAGTTCCGCTCCACCCCACACTCCCCTTGAACCCCCGAGGTGCGGTAGGTCACGACATGGAACCGCATGCACCGGCAACGCCATTCGAACCCGCCTGTCCGGAGCCGCAGGCCGTCCGGTAGCGGCCCGGTAGGTTGGCCGGATGTTCGACCTCGGTGGGTGTGCGCCGGACGAGGATGTCGCACGCTGGCTGGGGACCAGGCGCTACCGGGTCGCCGGATCGTGCGAATCCGCCGGCTGACCGGCGGATTCCGCAACGAAAACCTGCTGCTGGTCACCGACAACGGACACCGGTACGTGCTGCGCCGGTACCGGCACGGCGACCGGCACGCGGTGGAGGCCGCGTTGGTTCGCCGGCTCACCGGAGTGGTGCCGGTACCCGAGGTGATCGCGCTCGACTCCGGTGCCGCCACCGGCGAACCGCTGCTGCTGTCCCGGTTCTGCCCGGGCACCATGGTGGCCGACCTGCTGCCGGGACTGCCTGACGGCCAGGCTGCCGGGCTTGGCCGCGCCGTGGGCGCTGTCCTCGCCGGTATCGGCGCGGTCACCTTCGCCGGTTCCGGCTTCTTCGACGGCGCCGACCTGGTTCCGGTCCCCGGCCCGGCGCTGACCGCCGACCTGCCAGCCTTTGTCGAGCACTGCCTGGCCACCGGTGCGGCCGACGTTCTGACCCCGGCCGAGTGCCAGGCGCTGAGCGGGCTGGCGTCGAGATCCGCGCCGCTGTTGGCCGCGGTCGCCGGCTCCGCTCAACTGGTACACGCCGACTACAACACCAAGAACCTGCTCGCCGAACTCCGTGACGGCCGGTGGGTGGTCACCGCGGTGCTCGACTGGGAGTTCGCGTTCAGCGGTGACCCGCTGGTCGACATCGGAAACCTGCTGCGTTTCGACGACGAACTGCCGGTCGCCTTCCAGACCGGTGTGGTCGACGGGTTCACCGAAGCCGGTGGGAAGTTGTTGACCAACTGGCGGCCGATCAGCAAGGCACTGGACCTGTTCAGCCTGTCCGACCTGCTCACCCGGCCGGTCGACCATCCGTACTTCCACCGGGTGGTCGCCGCCTGCCGGCGCCGGATCGCGGCTGGCTGATCGGGTCGCTACCGGTCACCGCGCCGACAGAACCGCGCCGTTCCAGGAGTTCCTGACACGATGGCGCTCGCTCGGAGAGCCGAACGCTCACTGCGTCATGAGCTCCAGGGCTCGCGGCCGAGCCAGCCGCGGCGGGCGGCGAGCAGCCCGGCCTGGAACCGGGTACGTGCCTCCAGCTCCTGCATGATTCTGCTGGTACGACGGTGCACGGTACGCAGACTGATGCCGAGTTGACGGGCGATCGCCTCGTCCTTCAGCCCCGCGCTCAACAGCGACACCAACTGCGGATCCGGGCTGCGCGCCCCGGCATCGACGCGACCGGGTTGGTCACCCTCCGCCTGTCTGTCGGCGGGGAGCAGCGGGACCGCGGCCCGCCACAGGATCTCGAACAGCCCCACCAGGGCGTCCAGCAGGGTGGAGACGTGCACGATCAGCGCACTGTCCACCATCCCCTGTCGTTCGGAGGTCAGCGGAAGGATGGCCAGCCGTCGGTCGGCGATGGCCAGTTTGGTGGGCACCTCGATGCCGATCCGGGCCTCCTCACCGATGCCGACCGCCTCCTGGGCCAGGGCCAGCGCCCCGGGTGTCTCAAGCGCCTCGGCGGCGTAGATGCCACGCACCCGCACCCCCCGGTGCAGCGCCTCGGTCTCGGCTGGGGCCTGCTCCCGCGGATCCTGTGCGTAGGGTGGCCGGTCCAACACGAGGATCTCCTCGACCGCACCGTGCTGGAGTTGCAGAAAGCGCTGGGCGACCGCCCGCCTGCCCAGTACGATCTCGACCAGTTCCTCCGGCTGCTGATGCTCGGCGGCGGGCATCTCGGCGAGCAGCGTGTGCGCGGCGAGCCTGGCCTGGGCGAGTTCTTCCTGTCGGCGCGACACCAGCGCCTCCACCGCCACATCTGGGCGGGTCGGGACCAGTCGGGGCGGTTGACCGGGTAGCCGACTGACCAGGCCCAGTTGCTCCAACCGGGGAAGCGCGCGGCGTAGGCTGGCCGCGCTGCGTCCGGTCTGCCGTGACAGCACCGCCACGGTCGCCCGCGGGCGGCGTAGTAACGAGCGGTAGACCTGCTCGTCCTCCGCCGAGATTCCCAGCGCGTCCAACAGCCTGGTCCCGCCGGCTCGGGCCGGTTCGCTCACATTCGCCTCCTAGGGATGGCGGATGTCTGCCATTGCAGTAAGCCGCCACCGCAGAGTGTGGACCGATCGGCCTGCTTCGGCTAGACAACATAGTTGGAGCATCGACGACCGCCCGGGGCGCGGGTCACCAGCC
>DATCXL010000184.1:0-2702 GCA_036565825.1 Mycobacteriales bacterium | reverse complement strand
TGGCCAGGGCGGCACCCCAACGTCCACAAGAGAGGGCCGAACCGTGAACAACGGCAGCATCTGTCCCGAGTGTGGGCAGCCGATGCACTTCGCGTCGGACTGCCAAAACCAGGACTGTACCGGCTACGGGTGCGACATCTGTGACGTCGGGTGCGACTGGGACTTCACCGACGGTGGCCGGTGTTGGGCGGCTGGTTCGGCCTGATACCTGCCGGAACGGCAATTCACAGAACTATCCACAGGAGACATCGTGCCCACCGAGAACACCGACACCCCGCCCGCCCCGGGGAAGTTCTGCTCACGCCACTGGTCCTGGCTGTGTCAGGCGGGCCAGGGCAAGTGCCAGCAACAGGCCCGGTTGGCCGACCGTCTCGCTGCCGTCACCGCCGAACGGGACCGCCTCGCCGCGCAGATCGCCGCTGTCCGCGACCTGTGCACCAGTGTCCACATGTTCCCCGGTGAGACCGGTCCGGCCGGTCACCGTGACGGAATGGAGACCATGGCCAACCAGGTCTGGGACCTCCTGGACGAGGACAGCCAGCAGTGACCGCCCCCGCCACCATCCACACCGCACCAGTGCCCGAACCCGTCCGCCAGTTGCGCGCCCTCGTCGCCGCCGGTTGGCACCCCCGCGTCCTCTGGCAGCGCACCGGCCTGGACATCCCACGCCTCCTGAGCGCCACCACGGTCGGAAACGACACGGTCACCCTCGTCGCCGACCTGTACGACCACCTGCGGGATACCCCCGGACCCGACCACACCATCCGACTCCGCGCCCTCGCCCTCGGCTGGCAGCCACCCCAACCACGCGACGAAGACGACCACGTCCCCGAACCAACCCCGACCGAGCGGATCCACGCCGCATGGGACACCGGGGACATCACCACCGTCGAGGCGATCACCCGACTCAACGCGCTCGGACTCTACGACAGGCAGATCGGCGCCATCCTCGCCATGCCCCGCACATCAGTCTGCGGCATGCGCCACACCCACGGCATCCCACGGGCCAACCAGATATGGACCCCCGACCGGGTGGCGACAGTGGCCCGCCTGGCCGCAGAGGGCCAGTCAGACCCGCAGATCAGCCGCGCCCTCGGCATGAGCCGCAAGGCCGTCACTGCGGCACGTATCCGCCACGGCATCCCACCCGGCCACCCCCGCACCCGCAGCAACCCCTGACCCGACCACCCGAAAGGAGCCGCCCCGGTGGGCACCGTCACCACCCTGGCCAGGAGAACCACCCTCGCCGCCCGTGTCGCCCTGGCCCGGGCCCTGCTGTCCCACCGGCCCTGGTGCCCGGACTGCCAGGCGCACGCCGACCTGGTCACCCGGGCACTGAACGGCGAGCCAATCGAGTCGCTGTCACGTCGTGGCGGCGCGGCGTGAGGTCAGGGCTGAGGTCGGGTAGGCCGCTTCACGCCCGGCTCACCGACGTACCAGCGGATGAAGTCCCGGATCACCGCTGTCCTGTCGGTGCCGCTGTTCCCCGTGACCTCCCCGAAGCGGTCCCACAGGTCCCGGTCGAGGCGGAACCCCTGCACGGGCGTCTTCGGCGCGTTCGGCATGTCCACTCCCGGGATCGTTCCAACACCCAAGATGGTAGCCCGGTTGCCGGTGTTACAACACCCGACTACGATGGTGTTACAACACCCGAACGGGTGAATTGACGTGAAGAAACGCGAGGACAGGTGTCGGTCGTAGTCATGAACTGGGTGTGGAAACACTCCCGGTCGAAGCTGTCCGGGCGGCTGGTGTTGCTGGCCGTGGCCGACTGCTGCGCGAACGACGACGGAACCGGCGCGTGGCCCAGCATGGCCGAGATCTCGGCCAAGACGAAGCTGTCCGAACGGGCTGTCCAGACGGCCATCGCCGAGTTGGTGAAGCTGCGTGAACTGAAGGTCGAGCGGGGTGCCGGGCCGAACGGATGCAACCGGTATCGGGTGGTTTGTCACCCCGCAGAATCTGCACCCCCGCAGAATCTGCACCCCGCAGAATCTGCACCCCCCGCAGAATCTGCACCCCCCTTGTTTCCGCAGGTCACAGGCCCTGACCCCGCAGAATCTGCACCCCCGCAGAATCTGCACCCCCCGCAGAATCTGCACCCGGAACCATCAGTAGTACCTAAGAAGAAACTTCTTATGCGCGCGACCCCAGCGCCCGACCACCTGCTCATCACCGACGCCATGCGCCAGTGGGCACACACCCGAGGCGTCACCGTCGACCTCGACCGGGAAACCGAAGAGTTCCTCGACCACCACCGCGCCAAAGGCAGCACCTTCAAAGACTGGACCGCCGCCTGGCGCACCTGGATGTCCCGGTCACTCAAGTACGCACCACCACAACGTCCCACCGGGCGGAGGTTCGCCGAACAATGATCATCAACCACGACGCCGAACAGTCCGCTCTCGGCTGCATCCTCACCAACCCAGACTGCGCAGCCGACGTCCTGACCGCCGCCGGACCCCAGATGTACGGCGTCCCCAAACACGCCGACCTCGCCGCCGTCCTCGCCGACATGCTCACCGCCGACGACCCGATTGACCCCCAGACCGTCCTCGCCCGACTCATCGCCCTGTCGTTGGCCGACAAGATCGGCGGCGGCGCGTACCTGATGACCCTCATGGAACGGGCCTGGTCACCGTCCCACGCGACCGCCTACGCCGGTCAGGTCCGCGACGCCTACCGGCACCGGCGCGCCGCCG
>DATCXL010000878.1:0-7187 GCA_036565825.1 Mycobacteriales bacterium | reverse complement strand
CCGAACACCTCGGTGGTGTTCACCGGGTGGTCGGCGGGTAGTCCACCAACCAGCAGCGGTGCGAGGTAGTAGCCCTCCGGATCACGCTCGTCGAGCAGGCTGCCCTCGGCCAGCACGGTGCCGTCACGTCGGGCGGCGCGGACCAGACCGTCCAGCCGCTCGAACTGGGCCACGGTGGCCAGAGGACCACACTGCACACCCGGTGCGTCACCCGGGCCGGCGGTCAGTCTGCGTACCTCGGCGACCAGCAACCCGGTGAAGGTCTCGCGCACCGCACGGTCCACCAGCACCCGGGAAGCGGCCGTGCAGGCCTGCCCGGTCAACCCGAAGGCGCCTTTGGCCACCTCGGCGGCGGCCGCGGCCAGGTCGGCGTCGGCGCACACCACGACCGCGTTGTGCCCGGACAGTTCAGCCTGTAGCCGGGCGTGCCGGTGGCCCTGTTCCCGCACGATGTTGCCGACCCGGGTGGACCCGGTCAACGAGATGGCCCGAACCGCGTGGTGGCCGACCAGGGCGGCCATGGCGTTCGGGTCGTCGCCCTGCACGAGTTGCACGAGCTGTTCGGGCACGCCGGCCTCACGGATGGTCCGTACCAGCGCCTCACCCACCGCGGCGGTCACCGGGGATGGCTTGTACACCACCGCGTTGCCGGCGGCCAACGCCGCGGCGATCTTGCGGGCAGGCAGCGACAGCGGGAAGTTCCACGGGGTGATGGCCACCACCACGCCGACCGGTGAACGCAGCGTGTAGGTGAACGTGCCGGGCTGCTCGGACGGGAAGGTGGTGCCCTCGACCAGATAGCACAGCTGCGAGGCGAAGTGGAACTGCTCCACCGACTTGCGGACCTCACCAGCGCTGTCCGACAGCGTCTTTCCCTCTTCGCGGGTGATCAGTGCGGCCAGTTCGGGGGTCTGCCTGGCCAGCGCGTGCGCCACGCCGGCGACCAGGGCGGCTCGCTGGGTGGGGGTCCGTTCGGCCCATGCGCGCTGTGCCTGCGCCGCCGCATCGACCGCGGCCGAGGCCTCGGCCACGGTGGCCGTGGCGAACTCGCCGACGATCTCCGCCGGACGGGCCGGGTTCACCGAGGTGAAGGTGCGGCTCATGGTGCTCCTCCTGTGGAACTGCGCGTACGGCCGGTCGGACCGGTCAGTTGACCGGTCACTCGGCCGGGACGAACGAGCTGGCGTCGGCGCCACACAGCGGGCACCAGCGTGGGGGTTCGGGCGCCTCGTGGATATAGCCGCACACCGTGCACCGCCACCGGTAGACGGTCCCCTGCTCGGTTTCCAACTCGATGATCCCGTCGGCGACGGTCAGGCTGCCGTCGTCGTCGAAGACGATCCGAAAGCCGGCCAGGATCTCGTCGTCATCGAGGATCTCCCGTTCGGCGTCGGTCAGCGGGCCGCCGAGAGTCGTCGTGGTCACGTCGGGCTTCTCCTCTTCGCGGTCGCGCCCGACCCCGCCGGTGTGCTCGGCGCGGCCGGGCGCGATGACCTGCGTGGACAGCGTCAGAACTCGCCGTAGAGACGGACCAACTCGCGGTAGAGCCCGTCCATGTACAGCCAGCGCATCTCGGTGGCCTGGTGCACCAGGTCCAGGCAGCGCTGCTGCTCCTCGGGAGTGGTGGCGTACTTCTCGACGATCTGGTAGCCGCGCTCGCCGTGCACCACGTCGGAGACGATGTGCACGTCGAAGAAGACCGTCTCGTCCTCGGTGAACCCGTACTTCTCGCGCAACGGCGGGAGCTGGCGGGTGTAGATGCCAGGGGTCTGCGATTCGAGGCCGACGATCAGCGCGGCAGAGGCACCGACGAAGTCGTGGCTCTTGGCCAGGTTCTCGCACCAGTACCGCAGCGCGGTGGTGGTGGGCAGTGACGTGGCCGACAGGATGCGCTCGCGGGACCAACCGCAGGCCTCACCAAACCGGGTGAGCAGTTCGGTGTGCGGGGTGCCCATCTCCTCCTCCCACATGTTCTGCAGCAGGAAGTCGCGGGCGTCCTTGTACGGGCAGTCGGCGAACATCGCACCGAGCCACTCACTGAAGTGGCCGACGTAGTGCAGGTGCTGGGCGACCCAGAACGCGAAGTGGTCCTTGGTCAGCCGACCTTCGGACCAGGCCAGACTGAACGGCGAGACCTGGCTGTGCTTTCCGGCGACCGCCGCCTCCAGCGCACGGCGGAAGTCTGTCTTCTCCTCTTCGGCGGGCGGCTTGATCATGATCGTCGTCATCGTGGTCCATCCCTCTTCGACTGATCTGGTGGTACAAGTCTTCTTTCGCTGACGGTCACTCGTCTACGGGCAAGGTGCACCGCGCACGCCGCTGTCGCTGTGCACAAGGCCGTTGGACGCAGAGTCACCGGACAGGGAGTCACCGGACACGGGGTCACCGGATGCCCGGCCGGCGGATGCCAGGCCGGCGGACACGGCCGTGCCGCGAGCGGCCTCCTCGCGCAGCCGGCACTGCTCGTCGAGCGCCCTGAACTTGTCGGCGATAGCCCGGGTGTGTGGTCCGAAGGACGGCCAGGCGGCTTCGAGCAGACCGGGCCGGCGGACCAACCGGTTGAACACCAGTCGCACCGCCAGCGGGTCGACCGTCTCGTCGTCGCCGTCGGCGAACACCCGTTCGGCCAGCCCGGCGAGCGTCTCCAACCGGGCCCGCGCCGAACCGTCGGCGTCGGCTCCGGTGTCGGTCTGACTGAGCTCGACCCGGACCAGCGCCTCCATGAACGGCGCGATGAACGCCTTGCTGACGAAGGTGAACGGGTACATGTCATCGGCCGGCAGTTCCTGCGGGATGTCAGCGTCCGGCAGGGCCTCGTGTAGCGCGTCGCGCAGTTCGCGGATGTTCATCAGCGCCTCCGATGTCGTGGCCGGACGTGGCGGTCAGGGGTTTGGCCGTGACCGGACGTAACGGCTCTGGCCGGTTGGCGGCGCGGCGCGAGGTCGACGAACCGCCGCACCCGCTGCCACACCTGCCCGGTACCGAGGTTGCCGCCCCAGCCAGGCCGGGGCAATGACAACATCGCACTGTGTATGGCGGGAAAGGTGTGCACCATGTCCATAGGCCGTACATGTCGCGGTGGCGACCCTTGACGGTGTCGACAGGAGATGGCAGTGGGCCAGAACGACCCGGCCGGCGGGCACACCGGATCATCGAGCGAGCCGTTGACCGTGCGGGACCTGCTCGCCGAACCAAAGTTGGCGGCCTCTCGGGTGCTGTCCGGGGCCGACCGACTGGACACCGCGCTGACCTGGTGCCTGCCCTGGTCCGAGGCGGTGGGGACCGAACGGCTGGACGGGGTCGGAGTGCACGCCTACGTGGCCGACCTGCTCGCCCAGACCAGGGGGCCGGCCTCGGCCATCCGCGACGTGGCCGACCGGGGCGCGTCCGTGCTGCTGCTCAGCGGGGACGCCAGCGGGCTGGTCACCGCCGGTGTCACCGCCGACACGGTGCCGATTCCCCTGGTACGACTGCCTCCGTCGACCGGCTTCGGGATGGTCAACCGGGTGGTGGCCGAAAAGAGCCTCGCACACGCCTCGCACGTGTTGGAATACGCGGTCACCGTGCACCGCACCCTCGGCGAACTGCTGTACCGGGGCGCCGGACTGCCCGCGCTGGGGCGGCAGATCTCCCGGCTGAGTCGCCGCCCGGCGTTCGTGCTCGGCCCGCACGGCGAGGTGTTGGTGTACGAGTACATCGGTACCGCCCCGGTGCCCGACCCGTCGGAGGTGTTGCGACTCCTCGGTCAGACCACGTTGGAGACGCCGGTTCCGCCCAACAACGTCCCCGGGGAGGACCCACCCGAACCAGACCGGGTGGGCCTGGTGCACCTTGACCTGGAGGACGGGCCGGTCAGTTGTGTGGTCGCACCGATCGTGCTCGGCCGGATCCGACACGGCTGGATCGTCATCGTCGAACTGGACGAACCACCGGCCCGGCACGACCTGGCCCAACACCGGGTGATCGCCGAACAGGCGGTGGCCATCGTCGGGTCGGAGATGCTTCGGTTGCGCAGTGTCGAGGAGGCCAAGGAACGGGCCCGCGGCGACTTCGTGCATGCCCTGTTGCACGGCAGGTTCACCGATCCACACGACCTGCTCGCCCGGGCCGCCCACCACGAGTTCGACACGGAGGCCTGTTACGCGGTGCTGGCGGTGACCGGCTTCGGGTCAACCGGGCCACGCGAACCGACGATCCGGGGTGGTATCGAACTGGCCCGGCTGGCCGGGCGGGTCCGGCCAGAACCGGGAATCCGCACGTTGACCACGGTGATCGGTGACGTGCTGGTGGTGATCCGACAGATCACCCCGGGCCGGTCCACCCTCGGTGAGCGGCTCACCGAGTTCGCCCAGGCGCTGTGCACCGAGGTACGGACCCGACTGGGGCGCCCGGTCCGGGTCACCCACGGCCGGCCGGCGGCCGGCGCCAGGGGCATCGCGGTCAGTTATCGGGAGGCCCGGGTGGCGCTGGGGGTCTGTGAACGCCTGGACATGTGGGGGGTGTCCGGATACGACGAGCTACGTGTGTTCGCGGTACTCGGGGACATCGCGGCAGGTCCGCATGGACAGTCCTTCGCCGCCGAGGTACTCGCCCCGCTGCGTACCCGGGCGGCGATCGGGGCGGACCTGGAGGCGGCCGTGATCGCCTACGTGGAAACCGGCGGAAACCTCAACGCGGCCGCCCGCAACCTGTCACTACACCGCAACACGATGCTGTACAAGGTGGAGCGCGCCTCCCGACTGCTGGGCATGGACCTACGCCAGGCCGAGGCCCGACACACCGTGTGGCTGGCCCACCGGATCGGCATGCTCGGCGAGGTCCAGGCCACCATCGACCGCGAACTCCGCCCCGGCGGGTAATTCCATGCCGTAGGAAGAAGGCGGGGTGGGCTTCGACCACTGCCGGGCCTGGGTAGTAGTCCCCGCGTGGACAGGATCCTCGGCGACCGGCCCGGCCGGCGGCGCGATCCGGAGGGAGCCCATCGGGTCGCCGGCTACTCTCCGCTACGGTCGTACGCCGCGATCGGAGACGGCCGCTCGATCGCCCTGGTCGCCGACGACGGGGCCATCGACTGGCTCGCGTGGCCCGACCTGGACTCGGCGAGTGTGTTCGCCGCGGTACTCGATGCCGAGCGCGGAGGCGATTTCACCCTGGCGCCGACGGTGCCGTTCCAGACCCGACGCCGCTACCTACCAGGCACGAACGTGCTGGAGACCACCTTTTGTACCGAGACAGGCGTGGTTCGGGTGGTCGACCTGATGAGCATGTACGGCGATCGTCTGGGGCCGTCACGGGAGTTGCAGCGCCGGGTGGAAGGTGTGACGGGTCTGGTGCCGATGGCCTGGTGCGTGCGGCCGCGGTTCGGCTACGGCCAGCGGGTGACCAGGTTGGCGTGGCGTACCGGGGTGCCGGTGGCCGTCTCGGGCAGCGACGCGTTGGCCGTGCGGGTGTTCCAGGCCGGTACCGCCGAACTCGACGACGGCGCGGTACGGGGAGCCTTCCAGACAGCTCAGGGGTCAGGAGCGCTGATCGCACTGTGCGCCGCGCACCATGAACCGTTGGTGCTGCCAACCCGCGCGGAACTGGACGATCGGTTCGCCCTTACGGTGGCGGCCTGGCAGGCGTGGGCGACCACGCGGAGCTACCAGGGACCGTGGCGGGATGCGGTGCAGCGCAGCGCACTGGCGCTCAAACTGCTGGTCTACGCCCCCTCCGGAGCGGTGGCCGCGGCGGCGAGCACGTCGCTGCCCGAGGACGTGGGCGGTGAGCGGAACTGGGACTACCGGTTCAGTTGGGTCCGCGACGCGGCCTTCACTCTTGACGCACTCCAGCAGTTGGGCTGCGGGTTCGAGGCGCAGGCCTACTTCTGGTGGCTGATGCACGCCACCCAACTGGGCCACCCTCGAATACAACCGCTGTACCGGCTGGATGGTGGTTCACGCGCCGTCGAGCGAGTCCTGCCGTTGGCCGGCTACCGGGGCTCGCGACCGGTGCGGATCGGTAACGCGGCGGTGAGCCAACTCCAACTGGACACCTACGGGGAGTTGCTGCGGACCGCGTGGCTCTACGCCATGGCCGGCGGTGTTCTCGACCCGGACGTCGGCCGGCGCCTGGCCGATACCGCTGAATTCGTGTGCCGGCAGTGGGCAGAACCAGACGCCGGAATCTGGGAGGCACGCTCGGCGCCGGCGCACTTCACCCACTCGAAGATGATGTGCTGGGTGGCACTCGACCGCGCCGTCCGCCTGGCCGACCGTGGCCTGGTCCCCCGGCGACACCAGGCACGCTGGCGCGAACAGGCCATGGCCTGCCGGGACTTCGTCGAGCAGCGCTGCTTCTCCGCCCGCAGGGACAGCTACGTGCGCTTCGCCGGGGGTGTCGAACTTGATGCGAGTGTCCTGCTGGGACTGTTGTCGGGTTACGGCGACCCGCGTTCGCCCCGCTGGCGTGGCACCGTCGGCGCGGTACGCCGGGAACTGGGCCACGGCCCGTACGTCTACCGCTACACGGGGGAGGACGGGCTGACCGGGACCGAGGGCGCGTTCGTGAGCTGCTCGTTCTGGCTCGCCGAGGCGCTCGCCCGCACCGGACAGGTCACCGAAGCCGCCACCCTGATGGACGAACTGGTCGGCCTGGCCAACGACGTCGGGCTCTACGCCGAACAGATCGACCCGTCCACCGGCGCGTTCCTCGGCAACCTGCCACAGGGACTGAGTCACCTGGCGCTGATCAGCGCTGCCACCGCGATCGCCGAGGAGCGCGGGCAATGAGTGAGCCTTGGCGAACGAATCATGGGCACAGTGCACGTGGTGCCTCATGCCCGCCCGGAGCGAAGCGAGGACGGGCATGAGTGCGCGTCAGCGAGCGAATCAGAGTTGCAGGGCGCTTGGAGCCTCATGCCCGCCCGGAGCGAAGCGAGGACGGCATGAGTGAGGGTGTGCTCCACCGCATCAATGGCCCCCGCGACCTGCGCGGCCTCTCGCCGGACGAGCTGAGCACCCTGGCCGGTGAGATCCGCGACTTCCTGGTCGAGAAGGTCTCCCGGACCGGCGGACACCTCGGGCCCAACCTGGGGGTGGTGGAGCTGACCCTGGCCCTGCACCGGGTCTTCGACTCGCCCAAGGACCGGCTTCTGTTCGACACCGGGCACCAGTCGTACGTGCACAAGCTGCTGACCGGTCGCAAGG
>DATCXL010000109.1:0-4593 GCA_036565825.1 Mycobacteriales bacterium | reverse complement strand
CGGCCCGCCTGCGACTGCTCCGCAGACGGTGCGCGCGAGCGAGGTGATTCAACAGTGTTTGAGATGTGTTGTAGTAAGTGACAGTGAACTGGCCCTTTTGCGGTTGATTCGTGGGATCTTCCTCTGATTCGGAAAGCGTGTTCCGGAGCAGAGGAGGCGTTCATGCGGAACAAGGCGTTGGTGGCCGAGTTTGTCGGCACGCTCATCCTGGTGTTCGTCGGGGTCGGGGCCGCCGTGCTCGCCGGGGGCGTCGCCGGCGGGCTGGGCATCGCGGTCGCGTTCGGCCTGGTCCTGACCGGGTTGATCTACGCGCTCGGCCCGGTGTCCGGTGGGCACTTCAACCCGGCTGTGACCATCGGCATGGTCGTTGTCAGGCGGATGAGGTTGGTCACCGCCGTCGGTTACTGGATCGCCCAGGTGATCGGCGCGATCGTCGGCGCCGCGCTGCTGTTCCTGGTGCTGCATCTGGGGCCGTCGATCAGTACGCACGGCGCGTTCGGCACCAACGGCTACGGCGACAGGTCGGCACTGCACACCGACGCGGTCGGCGCACTGCTGGTGGAGATCCTGCTCACCGCCATCTTCGTGTTCGTCATCCTGGCAGTCACCGGTCGCAGGGGCACGTCGAATCTGGCCGGGCTGGTCATCGGGCTCACCCTGCTCATGCTGCACATGGTCGGCCTGCCGTTGACCGGCCTGTCGGTGAATCCCGCACGGAGCATCGGCCCGGCGCTGTTCGCCGCCGGTGGTGCGCTCACCCAACTGTGGGTGTTCATCGTCGCGCCGATGGTTGGCGGCGCCCTGGCCGCCCTGCTGCACACGGTGTTCGAGAGGGACTGATCCTCGCGGGCGCGATCCCGGTGGTGGGTGGCAGTCGCCGCCTGTCGGCACAGGTGGGCCGTGCGAGGAGCGGTTCGACCGGTTCAACGGTCGTTGGACTGTGGGCAACCCGTCAGGTTGGCGCTGTTTGGTGTGGACCGCCGAGGCGCACCCGGAGGAACATGCGGTGATGCCCGGACAGGGCGGTGCGAGCCCACCTGGCTACCTGGCCGGTCGAGGGTTGGCCTCCCGCGCCAAGTAACTCGACCTCAACCTGAGCAGCGGTCGTCCGGTCAGGCGTGGTCGAGGTCGGCGATGGTGGCCAGAGACGGGCCACGCCGGTTCTGCAGGTCGCGGGACACCGACTCGGCGTCCCGCAGTACCCGCAGCACGTTCCGGCAGGTCAACCTGCCGATCTCGGCGTCGGACCAGCCACGGTCGAGCAGTTCGGCGACCAGACGCGGGTAACCACCGACATCCTCCATCCCCTGCGGTTGGGCGTCCACGCCGTCGTAGTCGCCGCCGATGCCGACGTGTTCCACCCCGGCGACGTCCCGTACGTGTTCTACGTGGTCGGCGACCTGGCCGATGGTGGCCACCGGTCGGGGATGGGTGACCGCCCACTCCTTGGCGGTCTGCCCGAGTACGTCGAGGCCCTTCGGGTCGCCGCCGCACCTGGCCACCTCGGCCTTCGCCTCGGCCTGCCACGCCGCGTACTCGGGTGAGACGAAACCAGGCACGAACGTCACCATGCACACCCCGCCGTTGTCGGGCAGCGCGGCCAGCACGTCGTCGGGCACGTTGCGTGGCACGTCACACAGAGCCCGCGCCGAGGAGTGGGAGAAGATGATCGGTGCCTCGGTGACCCGCAGCGCGGCCCGCATGGTGTCGGCCGCGACGTGGCTACAGTCGACCAGCATGCCCAGCCGGTTCATCTCGCGGACCACCTCCTCGCCGAACCTGGTCAGCCCGCCGACCTTCGGCTCGTCGGTGGCCGAGTCGGCCCACGGCACGTTGTCGTTGTGGGTGAGGGTCAGGTACCGCACGCCCAGCGCGTACAGCGCGCGCAGGGTGGCCAGCGAGCAGTCGATCGAGTGGCCGCCCTCGGCGCCCATCAGCGAGGCGATCCTGCCGTCGGTCAGCGCCGCCTCGACGCCGTCCGCGTCGGTGGCCAGCATGAATGTGTCCGGGTAACGTCGGACCATCGCGTACACGGCGTCGATCTGTTCCAGCGTCGCGCTGACCGCGTGGTCACCCTGGAGTCGGGCCGGCACGTACACCGACCAGAACTGCGCGCCGACCCGGCCTGTACGCAGCCGGGGGATGTCGGTGTGCAACCGCGGCTGGGACACCGACACATCCAGTTTGTCGAAGTCGTAACCGGCATGGTGACGCATCGCCCAGGGCAGGTCGTTGTGCCCGTCCATGATTGGGTCACGCGCCAGCACCGCGAGTGCCCGCTGTACAAGTCCGGCATCCAACTCATTCATGCATCGGACCCTACTCACCCGTCAGGGGTTCAGGCCGGCCCGATCAGGTTGGCGACGATCTGGGCGGACAGCGTGACCATCGGCAGGCCCCCGCCCGGATGCGACGACCCGCCGACCAGGAACAGCCCGTCCACCGGGGAGCGGTTGGCCGGGCGCAGGAACGCCGACCGGATGCCGTTGGACGACGTGCCGTAGATGGCACCACCCGGCGCCCAGGTCCGCCGTTCCAGATCGGCCGGGGTCAGGATCTCGCGGAACACCAACCGGTCGGCGACCGCCATGCCGCGTCGGGCTAGCACTCCGAGCAGCCGGTCGGCATAGGACTGGGCCAGGCCGGGGGAGTCCCAGTCGATCGCGCCGGGACCCTGCCCGTGCCGTGGCGCGTTGACCAGCACGAACCATGCCTCGTACCCATCCGGGCGCACCGCCGGGTCGTCCGGGATGCTCACGAACAGGGTGGGGTCGGCGACCGGTGCGGCATGCACACCGAAGATGGCGTCGAACTCGGCGTCGTAGTTCGGCGCGAACAACACGTTGTGCTGGGCGGCGTTGGGAGTACGGCCGCGGACACCGAGCAGTGCCACGAACGCCGACAGCGACGGCTCGGCCCGTTCCACCCGGCGGGCCAGGCGGCGCTGCGGCAGCAGGTCGGAGTAGACCTGGGTCGCGTCAGCATTGGCCACCACCACGTCGGCCGGGATCCGGCCGCCGTCGGCCAACCGCACCCCGCTGATCCGTTGCCCGAACATCTCCACCGCGGTGACCTCCACCCCGGTGCGGACCGTCGCGCCGAGCGAGGTGACCCGGTCGAGCAGCGCGTCGGCCAGCGTGCGCATCCCACGCCGGACATACCAGGATCCGAACCTCTGCTCCACATAGGGCACCACCGCCAACGCGGCCGGTACCCGCCTGGGATCTGATCCGGTATAGGTGGCGTAGCGATCCAGGAATGTCCGCAGTCGTTGGTCGTGCAGATACTTGTGACCGAGCCAACGCAACGAACGGCCCGGTGCGATGGTCCTGACGTCGCCCAGCCTGGTGCCGTACCGAGCCAGCGTGCCGATGCCATCCACGGTGGATTCCAGGAACGGTTCGTGAACCGCCTGCCAGATCTGTTCGGCGCGCTGGCTGAACCGTCGCCAGTCCGCGCCGGCCCCCGGACCCAGGGCGGCGTCCAGCCGGGCGCAGAACATCTCCGTGTCGGCGGTGGAGTCCAGACGGGTTCCGTCGGCGAACCGGTACCGCGCGATCGGGTCGAGCGGTACCAGATCCAACACGCTGCTCATCGGTGCACCCGTGTCGGCGAAAAG
Source organism: Mycobacteriales bacterium (assembly GCA_036565825.1). GTDB lineage: Bacteria > Actinomycetota > Actinomycetes > Mycobacteriales > DASULA01 > DASULA01. The sequence goes on along the minus strand of DATCXL010000109.1, from coordinate 974 downwards.
GTCCTCGAAAACCCATGGCATGGTCAGCAGCGACGGTCCGGTGTCGAACCGGAACACCCCCTGCGGTGTCGCCTTCTCCAACAGGCCGAGCTTGCCGCCCACCACCGGGGCCTGCTCGCACACGGTCACCTGGTGGCCGCGCGCGGCCAGCCGGGCTGCGACGGCCAACCCGCCGACCCCGGCACCGACCACGACCACCCTGCTCATACCGCGCGCCTCTTCCACACCAGCGTGCCCGCCCGCCGGCGACGCCACGACTGCACCGTAAGCCACCCCACAGCGCCCACCGACAGGGGGTGGGCCAACGCGTCCGGCCACGCCCGGCCCCCGGTACGCCGGGCCGCCACCACCCGTCCGGCAACGCCGGCGAGGTATCCGGCCAGGCCGACACGGGACCCACGCAGGGCCGCCGCCGCCGGCATTACGTACAGCAGCGCCAGCAGTCCCACGGTACCGACGGCCCCGGCCGGCGTGCGGAACGCCGACCACAGTGACTTGGCGTACCCATCGGCCAGTTCAGCCCAGTCGTCGTACATCCGGCAGTGGGCCAGAGTACTGCCCTCCACCACCCCGCCGTGGCCGCCGACCCGTTTGACCGCACGCAGCAGCGCGATGTCCTCGAGCACGTCGGCACGCACCGCGCGGTGGCCGCCGGCCTGTCGGTAGACCTCACGGCCGACCAGTAGAAACTGGCCGTTGGCGGCCGCCAACGACGGACGCGCCGATCGTTCGGCCAGACGCAGCGGCAGGAAGGTCAGCCACGACCACTGCAACAGCGGCTGCACCAACCGTTCACCCACCGACCCGGTCAACTGCCGCGGGTACGGACAGACCAGGTCGAGCCCGGTCGTGTGCATCAGTTCCACCGCTGCGGCCACCGCACCGGGAGCCAGCACCACGTCGGCGTCGACGAAGACGAGTACGTCATGGGCCGGGTCGGCGGCATCAGCCAGCTGCTGGCAGGCGTGCGGCTT
>DATCXL010000104.1:0-2040 GCA_036565825.1 Mycobacteriales bacterium | reverse complement strand
GCCGGTCCGTGCTCCGCGCCGGCACGGCGGCGTCGTGGTCGCGACCATCATGGGTGTTGGCGACGTCGCCCACACCTTCGTCCAGCGCCCGGACGGCGCCGACAGTCGGGTGCTGCCGGGGCTGACCCCCGTGACAGAGACGTCGGTGGTGAAGTCAAGCACCGGTCTGGCCGAAGTGGACCATCTCGCCGTCTGCCTCGAGCCGGGCCGGATCGACTCCACAGTCGACTTCTACCAGGAACTGCTCGACTTCGAGTTGATCTTCACCGAGCGCATCGTGGTCGGCTCCCAGGCGATCACCACAAAGGTGGTCCAGAGTAGGTCCGGGGCGGTGACGTTGACACTGATCGAGCCCGACCCGTCGCGGGTGGCCGGCCACGTCGACGAGTTCCTCAAGAGCCATGGCGGCGCCGGTGTCCAGCACATCGCGCTCACCACGAACAACATCATCGACACCGTCGACGCGATCGGTGCCAGGGGCGTGGAGTTCCTGAACACTCCGGCGACGTACTACCGCCTGCTACCCGAGCGCCTGAACCTCGCCCGGTACTCCGTCGAGGAGTTGGAACGACGCAACGTCCTTGTCGACGAGGACCACGACGGTCAGCTCTTCCAAATATTCACCGACTCGGTGCACCCACGTCAGACGTTCTTCCTGGAACTGATCGAGCGACTGGGGGCTCGATCCTTCGGCAGCGGCAACATCAGGGCGCTGTACCAGGCCGTGGAGCTACAGCGGCACCGGGATGATGCCGCCCGGCGCGACGAACCGACCACGCCCGCCCGATTCGGGTAACTTCGGAGCGGTACGGAGCACCTGGCCCGGAATCGGGTCTGTGTCACCGCGGTGGTGGCGCTCGCCGTTCCTGGTTCCGGCGTGGTGATCCCGGCTCGGATGTCGAAGCCGAACCGCCCGCGCCGACTTCTCTGATGAGAGGCGCCCACACCGGGTGCCGGGATCTTTGGGGATGTGCCTGCATGAAGTACATGTTGATGATCTACATGAACCCCGCGACCTGGGACTCCTTGTCCGCGGAGGAGCACAACGAGGTGTTTCGAGGCCACGCCGACTTCCAGAAGTTGATCACCGAGTCCGGCGAGATGATCGGTACCGAGGCACTGGCCGACCCGACGAACAGCGCGACCGTCCGGGTGCGCAACGGCGTCCCGGCGGTCACGGACGGACCGTATGCGGAATCGAAGGAATTCCTCTGCGGCTACTACATCGTTGACTGTGAGAGCAGGGAGCGCGCGGTCGAGTTGGCGGCCAAGATCCCCGACGCCCGGTTCACCGCGATGGAGGTGCGGCCGTTGTTGAACCCGGGAGGTTCGGAGATGTGACAACAGATGCCCGCGTCGAGGACCTGCTGTGCCAACTGGCGCCTCAGGTTCTCGGCGCGCTGGTGCGCCGTCACGGCCGGTTCGACGCGTGTGAGGACGCGGTGCAGGAGGCACTGCTGGCAGCAGCCGTCCAGTGGCCCGGGGAGGGGGTCCCCGACAGCCCGCGCGCCTGGCTGGTCACGGTCGCCTCGCGCAGGTTGACCGACCAGTGGCGCAGTGACCGGGCCCGTCGGCGGCGGGAGGCGACCGCTGTGTCGCTCCTCCCGCCCGACGAGTTGGTCGCACCGGCTCCCGGCGACGGACAGACACCGGACCAGGACGACACGCTGACCCTGCTGTTTCTGTGCTGCCACCCCGCTCTGTCTCCCGCGTCCCAGGTGGCGCTCACCCTGCGTGCCGTGGGCGGACTGACCACCGCGCAGATCGCCCGCGCCTTCCTCGTGCCCGAGGCGACCATGGCCCAGCGGATCAGTCGGGCCAAGCAACGCATCAGGACCACCGACATCCCGTTCCGTATGCCCCCGGAGTCGGAGTGGGCCGACCGGCTGCGCGTGGTCCTCCACGTGCTGTACCTCATCTTCAACGAGGGCTACACCGCCACCTCCGGTCCGGACCTGCACCGTGGCGAACTGACCAGGGAGGCGATCCGGCTGACCCGTGCGCTGCACCGCCTGCTGCCCGACGATGGCGAGGTGACGG
>DATCXL010000101.1:0-5331 GCA_036565825.1 Mycobacteriales bacterium | reverse complement strand
CTCAGTAGATGGTGACCGGGACGCCGGGGGTGAGCATGGCGAACAGCTCGTCCATGGCCGGGTCGGTCATCCGCACGCAGCCGTGGCTGGACGGGGTGGTCAGCACCGGTTCGGCGCCGTGGAACGCGAAGCCGTCATAGTTGAAGTAGACCGGGCGCCACATCGGCCCGAGCGGGGCGTGGTGCATCCCGTTGATCTTGTACTTCACCGCGAACTCACCGGTCGGCGTCGGCATGGTCGGCTTGCCGGTGCACACGTCGTAGATCCTTTTCACCACGCCGTCCTGGAACACGACCGCGACCTGGCGGGCCAGGTCCACCTCGACCGCCAGTCCGGCATGCGGGTGGCGCTGCCGTGGCACCGCCGAGTGGTCCAGGGCGTCGAGTACCGCAGGGCCGGCCACCCCGTCGGCGGGCAGCCCGTTCAGTTTCTCGAACGCGGTCACCGCGTGCGCGGTCTCCGAGTCGAAACTGCCGGTCTGCTTACGTGACTGGTATCCCAGCGCGGCCAGTCGGTGCTGCAACTCGGCCACCCCCGAGCCGGAACTACCCTGGTGTAAGGGTTTGGGTGCCTCGGTGGTCGGTGTGGCCGTTGGCAGGCCCGGCGGAGTGCCGGTGTCAGTAGCAAGTAACGATCTCACCGAGGATGTGTGCTCGGCCGAGTCGGATGCGGTGCCTGTGGGGTGGCCAACGAGTTGGAATCCGGCGATACCGCCGAGCGCGGCCACCGACAGCACGCAGAACGCCACCACGGTGGTCATGTTCCGGCCCTGACGGTGTCTACTCATTCGCGCCCTCCCGCGCCGTTGTCACACATCCGGGGTGCGCCACTCCGGACCATGAATCTGCCCGGACCATTCGGAACCCGCCATAATGATTCCGGTGAGTGACCAAACGACGCTCCTCGTCAACTTCTGGTACGCCCATCCGGTCGGCCATGCCATCGAGGCGCTGCGTATCTGCCTCGGCTACCACCGGGCCGACCCGACCGTGCGGGTCAGCCTGGTGCTCAACAGCGCCACGCCAACCGAGTTGGCCAACCTGTGCCCGTTTGTCAGCACAACCTACCGTGTCACCCATCCCTTCTTCGACGCGGCCAACTGTCCCGAGGTTCCGCTGGAGCACGTCCCGCGCGACTGGGACTGGGTGGTAGACGACGGTCGTCGCGCCGAACCGGCGCAGTTGGCGGCGTTCGGCGGCTTCGCCGGTTACCACACGGCCGCCGACAGCCACCTGCGCGCCCGGTTGGGCAGGGGGTTGACCGGTACCCCGCCACCGGCCTACCTGCCGCACCAGCGGCTCACCCTCGACCTGCCCGCCGACGCCCGGGTCCGGGCGAGCCGACTGCTGGCCGGCGCATCGGTACGAATCGCGGTGCTGCTCGGCGGTGGCAGGACACCGGAGTTCTACCCGTCCGCCACATCCTGGGAACTGGTGCTGCGGGCGCTGCTCGCCCAACACCCCGGCGCCCTGGTCTGCCTGGTCGGCAAGCTTCGCCGGGACGGGTGCACCGCCACCGGTTACAGCCGGGCCGGGTTCGATCGGCTGCGCCGAGCCGTACCGCAACACCGGCGATCCATGCGGACAGCGACGGGGAGGGGCCGCACTCGCCCAGCATGAGCGCGGCGCGGATCCGGGCCGACCTTGACGAACTGGTCGCGGCGGCCGGCCTTCTGATCGAACGGAAACTGTCCTATCAGGACGCCATGACCGAACACTTCACCCGACTGTTGCGGCCCTACCACGGCGACCGGTCCCGCATCCGGTCGTTCGACTCGGTGCACGAGCACTATCTGTCCGGTTGAGACGCACCCGCCCTGTGACCCGTCCGCCCGGAACTGACACCCTGATCGAACGCCACCGTGTCAGGAGCGCTCAGTTACGCCGCAGCGTCGTCACCTCGGGCAGGCGGTTCATCAGCCACAGACCGGCCGGCAGGCCGACCAGCGTCAACGACACCAGCCATGCGGCGAACGCCACGAACATCGAGACCCACCAGCCGACCAGCACGAAGTACACCGCGCGTAACACCATCGAATACTGCTGCGTGTCGGCGACCCGCACCCCGTACGGCGTGGCCACCACCTGCACGCCCGACGGACGCAGGGTCAGCACCTTCGGCATCCGGTTGTAGATCCACAGCCCCGCCGGAATCCCGACGACCGTCATCGTCAACACCGCCGCGGCGAATATGACGAACCCTGACAACCACCATCCGACGAACAGGTACCACACCGTCCGAACGAGCATTCCCGGTCCACGTTGCACCACCACAACCGGTGGGTACTGCTGATACTGCTGGTATCCCGCCATCGCCACCTCCATATATCAAAAGAACACCGCAGCTTATCCATCGCCACGTCATCCACGCCCCGCCAGAGATGAATATCGGCCCTTTGGCCCTGCCCGACAGTGCCGTCAGTCCAACCGGACACGCCTTGTCGGCTCACCCCGACGTGCCGCTCGCACGGTCATCACCAACCGCTCCGATCGGTGTGTACCCAGGAGTCCCTAACACAATGACTGTCCCGCTCCCTGAGCGGGACGCCAGTGTGTCAAGAGCCCAAAATGGGAAATTCGCGAGCAACCAGTTACCACAACCGCGAAGGCCGCCGCATCCTGTCTGCGCGGGGGACACACGTGGTGTCCCTGTTGTGGGCCCGTTCCGGTCGAGGGCTGGGCGACCGGGTTTGTGGCTCGTATCGTCGGTGCGCGGCGGCACCAGTCTCCGAGCTTTCTGGTCAGGAAAGGGCGCTCTCATGCCTCCCACCTTCTACGATGGAATGTCCACAGGTGAGCGGATCGCGGCATGGCGCACCTACCGAGGAATGACCCAGGAGGCGTGTGCCGGACTGGTGGGTAGGTCGCTCTCCTGGTGGAAGAAGGTCGAGCAGGGTGTTCGGCATGTCGAGCGGTTGTCCGACCTGGCGTTGATCGCCCAGATTCTCAAGGTTCGCGATATCGCCGACCTGACCGGTGCGCTGGAGTTCTCTCTCGCCCTGGACCGCCAGCGCGAACACCCCCAGATGTCGACGATGCGCCAGGCGGTCGCGGACACCGTCGCCCCGCGCGGCACCCGCGATGACATCCCGGTGGACCTGTCCGCGTTACGTGGCGAACTCGACGCGGTGTGGGCCGAGCAGAACTCACCACGATTCGTCTCCTCGGTCGCGAACCAGATCCCCCGACTGCTGCGATCGGCGACAACCGCGCGCTTCGCCGCCGACGACCCGGTCTCGGTGCGGCACGCGGTGGCACTGCTGTCCGAGGTATACGTCCTGGCTGGCTACTGGTTCCGTTACATCAGCGACACCGGCCCGGCGCAGAACTCCTCCTACCTGGCCCAGTCGGCCGCACTGGAGTCCGAGGATCCACGCATGATCGCGCTGGCGGCCTGGCTCCAGGCCGGTGTACTCAAGGACCTCGGCCAGTTCGAGGAGTCTGTGGACATGTGCCAGCGCGGCGCCGAGGTGCTGGAAGCGCATCTGGCTGACGACCCGGCCGACTTTCGGGCGTTGTGGGGGCACCTGCAACTCCAGGCGGCACTGAACGCGGCGCACGCCACCGACGAGGGGACGGTACTGCGGTTCTGGGATCGTGGCGACGAGATGGCCCGCAGGCTCGGGTCGGACTACGTGCATCCGGTCACCAAGTTCTGCCAGGCGAACGTCGGTATCTTCGCGATCCGGGCGAACACGGCGTTGGGCAGGTCCAGTGCCGCGATCACCGCGGCCGACCGGATGGACATCACCGCCATGCCAGCGGTCACGTCCAGGGCACTCGCACTGGTCGACCTGGCCCGCTGTTATGCGAACGCGCAGGCGCACGACGACGTGGCCGCAGTGCACATGCTGCAGCGCGCCGAACAGGAGTCCCCGGACATCGTGGCCTACAGCACGTTCGCCCACGAACTCACCCGCGAGATCATGCGCCGGGGTCGTCAGACCGTCAGCCAGGAGATCCACGACCTCGCCCGCCGCATCGGTATTTTCTCGTGAACGGTGTGGCAATCAGGTTGACGAGTTTCAGGCACCTGCCGTATGCGTCATGCCGCCGACGGCCGACGCCACGACACACCCAACGCGCCATCCAGGCACATCTACTGGTTCTATAACAGAATCGACGGCATGACGAACTCCAGCTCCCCACCGCTGAGCCGGTGACGGTTACCGAACTGAACCAGCAGACAACTGCCGTACAACGCAGAGTGAAGGCTGGTGAGGCACTGCCGATCACCGAGCGGGGTCATGTGATCGCGTTTCTTACACCGCCTCCGCCGACGGTCACCGGGAACCCGACGATCGACCGATGGGTCGCACAGGGTCGGCTGATCCCACAGGCGGTACCGGGCACAGTCGCAGACCTGCTACCTCTACCCGAACCGGACGACAGTGGGTTCAGCCTGACCGACGCGGTGATCGCTGAACGAGAGCGCGACGTCTAGATGATCTACCCTGACACCTCCGCCGCGACGAAGCTGGTGCACTCCGAAGCGGAGTCGGAGGCGCTTGCCGTCTTTCTGGTCAAGCGGATCGACATCCCAGTTGTCTCATCGGCCCTCCTCCACCCCGAGTTGGTTCGGGCGGTGAGGCGGCACCGACCCGAACTCGGGGTGAGAGCGATTCAGTTGTTACAACGAATCAGGTTGGTACCGGTCGCTGTCGACATCCTCGCCGACGCCGCGACCGTGGGTGATCCGGCCCTGCGCACTCCTGATGCCATCCACCTGGCGACAGCGATCACCATCAGCCAGGAACTTGTCTCCTTCGTCTGCTACGACAAGCGCCTGGGTGAGGCCGCTGCCACGCATGGGCTCACCGTGGACGCGCCGGTGTGATTCGTGGGGATGCCGGTCGCCTGCGTGGCGGATGCCATTCCGCCACGCCCTCGACGTGTCTGGTCTGGTCAGACAGGTGAACCGCGATTCGCTACGACAAGCGAGATCCATCCAGAGCAGGGTCAAAACGGGCAGGTCCCTTGGCAGCAGCGCGCCTCATCCGACACTTTCGACGTGGCAGTGCACGGTTCGTCAGGATGCCGACCGCAGGGTCGCGGCCAGCAGGGTGACGAAACGGTCCAGTTCGTCGTCGGTGTTGTAGTAGTGCACCGACGCGCGCACCAGGCCGTCCAGGCCACGGTCCCGCATGTCGAACAGCGCCCCGGAAGCCGGTGAGACGCTGACGTTCACCCGGTGCTGGCGCATCGCCGCCTTGACCTGCTCGGGGGTGAGCGTGTCGGTGGTGAACGTGACGATGCCACAGCGGCGCGCGCCCAGGTCGTGCACCGTCACCCCGGGGATCTCGGCCAGCATCCCGCGCAGCGCCCGGGCGAG
>DATCXL010000052.1:0-7708 GCA_036565825.1 Mycobacteriales bacterium | reverse complement strand
CGCGGCGCAGGCGGCTGGCGTGCCCGAGGAGACGGTGCAACCCTCGCCCGGAGTCTCCGAGGAGGCCGAGGTGGAGTCGACGCCACGTCGTCGGCGGCGTCGGGCGGCCACTCGTCCGGCTGGTCCACCCACCCCGACCTCGGTGACCAGCGCCTCGGCCTGAACGGAGTCCGTGGGAGCGGCCCGACCTCGCGTTCCGTCAGCCGGATCGCGCGGTCGGGCGTGCCCAAGGCGGTCCAGAGTCAACAGGAAGTACCGCGGAGGTCAGCGGGGTGCCAGTAAATTCTGTTGATGAGCGACTACAGCGGGCAGGGCCACGGCTTCGGGCAGCAGCCAGAGGAGCCGTATGGGTACCAGGTTTCATCCCCACAGCAGTACGGACCGCAACAGTACGGCGGACAAGAGTATGGATATCCGCCATTCGTACAGAACCAGACGAATGGCATTGGGGTGGCGGGCTTCGTAACTGGTCTGGTGGGGCTCCTCCTGTGTTGGGTACCGTTTTTCGGGTTGCTCCTCGCGCTGCTCGGCGTCAGTCTCAGCGGAGTGGGTATCGCCCGGGGTAATCGCCGGCACGCGCCCAAGGGTCTGGCCGTGGCTGGACTGGTACTGGGGATCATCGCGATGGTTCCAGCCCTGCTGATCGCCGTCGGCGTGGCCGTGGCGGTGTCGGGCGGGGCGGCGTAGATCTGGCGACCTCACCCCGTTTGGACCGCGGGGCCGCGAGTCAGGTACCCTGACTGACCGCGTGCCCTAGACACGCCGTCTCAGCGTGCCCCGGTCGCAGGACAGCCCGGCGGGAGGTCTCCGTCGGAACCTCAGGACCTGTGCAGGGTCCTTACGGGGCGCCATATCTCGGCCCAGTACAGGCAGGAGTAGTTCGTGTACGCGATCGTCAAGACCGGCGGCAAGCAGTACCGGGTAGCCGTCGGTGATGTCGTCGAGGTCGAGAAGCTCGACGGCCAGCCCGGAGCCTCGGTCACCCTGCCGGCCCTGATGCTCGTCGACGGTGAAACCGTCACGACCGACGCCGACGCACTGGCCGGGATAGAGGTGACCGCCGAGGTGGTCGCGCACACCAAGGGTCCGAAGATCCGAATCCACCACTACCGGAACAAGACCGGGTACCACCGCCGGATGGGCCACCGTCAGCCGCTCACCCAGGTCAAGGTCACCGGTATCGAGAGCGGGAAGTAGGGCACCGGCATGGCTCACAAGAAGGGGGCGTCCAGCTCACGCAACGGGCGTGACTCGGCCGCCCAGCGACTGGGCGTGAAGCGCTACGGCGGGCAGCTTGTCAACGCCGGGGAGATCCTTGTCCGCCAGCGCGGAACGAAGTTCCACCCCGGCAACAATGTCGGCCGCGGCGGCGACGACACGCTGTTCGCCCTGGCCGCGGGCGCGGTTCGGTTCGGTGAGCGGCGTGGTCGCAAGACCGTCAGCGTGCTCCCGGACGCCGCTCCGGCGGAGGGCTGACCGGCAGACACCAGCCACACAGCGGACAGGGGGCGGGCCGGAGAACTCCGGCACCGCCCTTTGTTCGTCTCATGACGTTCTACACAGAACGGTCAAAACCAGGGAGTAGACGTGACCTCGTTCATCGACCGCGTCGTGTTGCACGTGGCCGGGGGTGATGGCGGGCACGGCTGCGCCTCGGTCCACCGGGAGAAGTTCAAGCCGCTGGGCGGTCCGGACGGCGGCAACGGGGGCAGGGGCGGTGACGTGGTGTTCGTTGTCGACCCGAGCGTGCACACCCTGCTGGACTTCCACCACCGGCCGCACCAGCGGGCAGGCAGCGGTCGCCAGGGCCAGGGCGGTAACAGGAACGGCGCCAACGGCGAGGACGTGGAACTGGGCGTCCCTGACGGCACCGTGGTCCAGTCGGTCGACGGCGAGATGCTGGCGGATCTGACCGGTGCCGGTACCCGGTTCGTCGCCGCCCGTGGCGGACGCGGTGGACTGGGTAACGCCGCGCTGGCCTCCCGACGGCGCAAGGCCCCGGGGTTCGCACTGCTCGGTGAACCCGGTGAGAGTCACGACCTGGTGCTGGAGTTGAAGAGCGTGGCCGACGTGGGGTTGGTCGGCTTTCCCAGCGCTGGTAAGTCCTCGCTGATCGCGGCGTTGTCCGCGGCCCGTCCCAAGATCGCCGACTACCCGTTCACCACGCTCACCCCGAACCTGGGCGTGGTGCGAGCCGGGGACTCCACCTACACGGTGGCCGATGTGCCCGGGCTGATCCCCGGCGCGGCGCAGGGCCGAGGCCTGGGCCTGGAGTTCCTCAGGCACGTCGAGCGTTGCGCGGTGCTGGTGCACGTGGTCGACTGCGCCACCGAGGAGCCCGGTCGCGACCCGCTCACCGACATCGACGCGATCGAACTGGAACTGCGCCAGTACGAGGGCACCCTGGCCGGTGACCTGGCCGACAAGCCACGCATCGCCGTGTTGAACAAGGTCGACGTGCCCGCGGCGCGAGAACTCGCCGAGATCGTCCTGCCGGATCTGGTCGCCCGGCAGATGACCGTGTTGCTGGTCAGCGCCGCGACCCACGAGGGGCTCGACACGTTGGCCTACGCCATGGCCGCCGAAGTCGAGCGGTACCGCGCCACGCTGCCGCCGCCCGAGCCGACCCGGATCGTGCTGCGCCCCGAGGCGGTCGACCAGGTCGGCTTCCAGGTGGAACGTGACCCCGAGGACCCGCAGCACTTCGTGGTGACCGGGCAACGGCCGTTGCGCTGGGTCCGACAGACCGACTTCGCCAACGAGGAGGCGGTGGGGTACCTCGCCGACAGGTTGGCCCGGCTCGGCGTCGAGGACGCCCTGTCCCGGGCCGGTGCCACTCCTGGTGCCGAGGTAACCATCGGAGAGGTCACCTTCGACTGGGAACCCACGGGCACCCAGGTGTCCGACGAGCCGGTACCCGGGCCGCGTGGCACCGACTCGAGACTGGCCGATGACCGGCGTACCCGCGCGGCGGACCGACTGGCCGCCAAGCGGGCCCGCCGCGGGTTGGACCAGGAGGACAGGTGAGCGGGCAGGCGACCGATCTGGCGGACCCGGGGCATCGGCAGGCCACCGACCTGGCGCACGCGGGGCGGGTCGTGGTGAAGGTCGGTTCGTCGTCCCTGACCCGGCCGCGCGCCAGCGCGGGGAAGGTCGCATCCGAGGCGACACCGACGCCCGTTGGCGGGTTGGACACCGATCGGCTGGATCGTCTGGTGGACGCCCTGGCCGCACGCCGCGCCCAGGGTGTGCAGGTCGTGTTGGTCTCCTCCGGTGCGATCGCCGCCGGTCTGGCGCCGCTGCGGCTTCGTCGCCGTCCGTCCGCCCTGGCCACCCAGCAGGCTGCGGCCAGCGTCGGGCAGATGCTGTTGGTGGAGCACTACGCCGTGTCGTTCGCCAGGCACGGGTTGCTCGTCGGGCAGGTGCTGCTCACGGCCGACGACCTGCATCGTCGGACCCACTACCGAAATGCCTACCGGGCGCTGGACAAGCTGCTGACCCTCGGTGTGGTCCCGGTGATCAATGAGAACGATGCGGTCGCCACCGACGAGATCCGGTTCGGCGACAACGACCGGCTGGCCGCGCTGGTCGCTCACCTGGTCCGGGCGCAGGCACTGGTGCTGCTCTCCGACGTGGACGGTCTGTACGACGGTGATCCACGGCGTGCCGGGGCCACCTTGCTGACCGAGATACGAGGCCCGGCCGATCTGGACGGGGTACGGATCGGGGGAGCCGGTGCGGCCGGGGTCGGTACCGGTGGGATGGCCAGCAAGGTCGAGGCGGCCAGGATCGCCACCGGCACCGGCATTCCCGTGCTGCTGGCCAACGCCAGCCACGCCGCCGCCGCGTTGACCGGTCAGACCGGCACGTTCTTCCATCCGACCGGGCGACGGACCACCTCGCGGCTGTTCTGGTTGCGGTACGCCACCGTGCCCAGGGGCTGGATCGCGCTGGACGCTGGTGCGGTGGAGGCGGTGGTTCGGCGCCGCAAGTCGCTGTTGCCGGCAGGTGTCACCGCGGTGCACGGCGACTTCGGCGCCGGTGACCCGGTGGATCTGGTCGACCCGACCGGCGCGGTGGTGGCCCGTGGGCTGGTCGCCTACGACGCCGACGAACTGCCCGCGTTGCTCGGCCGACGGACCGGCGAGTTGGACTCCCGCCACCAGCGTGAGGTCATGCACCGCGACGATCTCATCCTGCTGTAGTTGGCGTGTCAGCCCTGGCCGGGGCGGAGCCCCGGTTCCCGGTTCGGTGTTTTCACGTGAAAACATCCGCTGGTAACCGGTTACCGGTGCGGATTTCCCACGAAGAGTCTGGGCGTCGGGTGGGGTCTGCGCAGGGCGCGGGGCCCGGCCGGTGGGTCCGGGTGGGTCGGAGGGACCCACGTACCCTGACTGTGATGAGTACCGATGCCGAGGAGATCGAACACGTGAGCGCGCCGGGTGACGACGGGGTGCGGGCGGCTGCCCGCCGGGCCAGGGCGGCCGCGGCCACGCTGGCGCCGATGACCCGCCAGGTCAAGGACGCCGCGCTGCGTGCGATGGCCGAGGCACTGCGGGCCAACGTCACCGACATCTTGGCCGCCAACGCGCGCGATGTCGACGCCGGCCGTCAGGCCGGACTGTCCGACGCGATGCTGGACCGGCTCTCCCTCACCACCGCCCGGGTGGACGCGATGGCGCAGGGGTTGTCCGACGTGGCCGCGCTGCCCGATCCGGTGGGTGAGGTGGTGCGCGGATACACCCTGCCCAACGGCCTGGCCGTGCGCCAGGTGCGGGTGCCGATCGGAGTGGTGGCGATCGTCTACGAGGCGCGGCCCAACGTCACCGTGGAGGCGGCCGGACTGACCCTCAAGAGCGGGAACGCCGTGTTGTTGCGGGGGTCCGCCTCGGCGCTGGAGTCCAACCGGGTACTGGTGAACGTGCTGGCGCGCGCCGCCACCATGGCCGGACTGCCCGAACACTGCGTACAACTGGTCGAGGGCGGTCGGGAGTCGGTCACCCACCTGATGCGGGCCCGCGGGCTGGTCGACGTGATCATCCCGCGCGGCGGGGCCGGCCTGATCAGCCACGTGGTGGAGAACTCGATCGTGCCGGTGATCGAGACCGGAGTGGGTAACTGCCACGTCTACGTCGACGCCGACGCCGACCTGGACATGGCCGAGGCGATTGTGCTCAACGCCAAGACCTCCCGCCCTTCGGTGTGCAACGCGGCCGAGACGCTACTGGTACACCGGCAGGTGGCGGCGGAGTTCCTGCCCCGGATGCTGGCCGCGCTGCACCGGGCCGAGGTCACCGTGCACGGCGACACCACGGTGGCCGGTTACGACCAGGCCGTCGTGTCGGCCACCGAGGACGACTGGGCCACCGAGTACCTGTCGTTGGACCTGGCCGTGGGCGTGGTCGACTCCCTCGACGAGGCGGTCGCCCACATCAGGCGTTGGGGGAGTGGCCATACCGAGGCGATCGTCACCCGCAGCGGTTCGGCCGCCCACCGGTTCGCGTCCTGCCTGGACAGTGCCGCGGTGATGGTGAACGCGTCCACCCGGTTCACCGACGGCAGCGAGTTCGGGTTCGGAGCCGAGATCGGCATCTCCACCCAGAAGCTGCACGCACGCGGGCCGATGGGGCTGCCGGAACTGACCAGCACCACCTACGTGGTCACCGGTGACGGCCACCTGCGTTAGCTCCTGACGGCACCGGCGGCGTCGACGGCGTCACCTTGTCGCCCGGGGCGGCGAGTTCGGTGCGCCGTGCGGGAGGATGGACCCGCCCGGTTGCTGCCGGTGCCCTCGTCGGCAGGAGGCTTCATGGTCGAGCACACGCCACGGTTCGCGTCGACCAGCGACGTGGCAGAACGGCTGGCCGCCGCGGGGTACCTGGCCGACGACGCCACCGCCACCACCGTGTTCCTGGCCGACCGGCTGGGCAGGCCGCTGCTGGTGGAGGGCCCGGCCGGGGTGGGCAAGACCGAGTTGGCCACCGCGGTGGCGACCGCCACCGGTTCGGACCTGATCCGGTTGCAGTGTTACGAGGGCCTGGACGAGGCCAGGGCGCTGTACGAGTGGAACTACCGTAAGCAACTGCTCCGGCTACAGAGTTCTGACGCCCGGTCGTGGCAGGACAGCAGCCAGGAGATCTTCTCCGAGGAGTTCCTGCTGTCCCGGCCACTGTTGACCGCGATCCGGCGGACCGGCCCGACCGTGCTGCTCATCGACGAGACCGACAAGGCCGACGTCGAGGTGGAGGGCCTGTTGCTGGAGGTGCTGTCGGACTTCCAGGTGTCGATTCCCGAACTTGGCACGATCCGGGCGGCCGGTCGGCCGTTGGTGCTGCTCACCTCCAACGCCACCCGAGAACTGTCCGAGGCCCTGCGGCGACGCTGCCTGTACCTGCATCTGGACTACCCGTCGGCCGACCGCGAACGGGCCATCGTGCTGTCGCGGGTGCCGGAGGTCGGGGACCGGCTGGCCGATCACCTGGTCCGGGTGGTGCGTGCGCTGCGCGCGCTGGAACTGAAGAAGGCGCCGTCGATCGCTGAGACCATCGACTGGGCCCGCACCCTTGTCGCGCTCGGCCTGGACACCCTCGACGAGCAGACGGTGAACTCGACCCTGGGCGTCGTACTCAAGCACTCCAGCGACCACACCCGCGCCGCCGCCGAACTGCGACTGAACTGACCGGAAGCTTTGTACCGACACTGAGCGTGGTCGGGGTCGGCATGGGCCGGCAGGATGTGTGGTGCGGCGCGGTGCCGACCGGGCGGCCGGTGTCGCTGCCGGTGTCGCCGGGGTTGCCAGAGTGGGCGGTGGGCGGATGACGGGACCGATCGATGTGGCTGGTGGGCTGCTGGGGCGGGTCGAGGGGTTCGTCGGCGCGCTGCGGGAGGCCGGCGTACCAGTGGGGGTCAGTGAGAACCTGGACGCGGTGCGGGCGTTTGGCTCGGTCGACCTGCTCGACCGTGGACAGTTGCGGGCCGGACTTGCCGCGACACTGGTGAAGCGGCCGGTGTACCGGGCCAGCTTCGACACGTTGTTCGACCTGTGGTGGCCGCCGTTGCTCGGCGAAGGGGTACTGGCCGCCGACGGGTCACCGGCGTCACCGGATGGCACCGACGACGGGAAGCCTCCGCCGGGAACTGGTGACCCGGACGCGCTCCGCGATGTGCTCCGTCGGCTCCTGTTGGACGGCGATGACGACGCGCTGCGGCGGTTCGCCCGCTTCGCGGTGCTCACGGTGGGCCGGGCCGAGGCCCAGGCCGGTCGGCAGTCCTGGTTCAGCTACCGGGTACTGCGCGCACTCGACCCGGACACCCTTGTCTCCTCGCTGCTCGACGCGATTTTGGCCGGTGCCGACCGTGGTGGGTTCGCCGAGCAGGTGGCCCGGCGGACCGTCGCCGAACGCATCGCCGCGTTCCGGGCCCACGTGGAGGCCGAGGTTCGTCGCCGGGTCGCCGAGGAGCGAGGTGTCCAGCGGGTGTCCCGCACGGCGCTGAGCCCGCTGGTCGACCAGGTCGACTTTCTGCGCGCGCAACGTCGGGATCTGGCCGAACTACGGCGGACCGTGCAGCCGTTGGCCCGGAGTTTGGCCGCTCGGCTGTCGGCACGTCGCCACCTTGGCCGGGCCGGACGGTTGGACTTCCGGCGCACCGTGCGGGCGTCGCTGGGCACCGGCGGCGTGCCGGTGGTGACCCGGCACCGGCCGCGCCG
>DATCXL010000866.1:0-5066 GCA_036565825.1 Mycobacteriales bacterium | reverse complement strand
CAGCGGCAGGTCCGGGCTGGCATCCAGGAACCTGGCCAGTTCGGTCAGGCCGGACACCAACGCGGCCCGCTGCCCAGGGCGGTAGGTCGCCATCACACCACCTTCCGGGTCGAAGCCGTGCCGATCATCGGCCCACACCGGGCGGGTTGTCGTCCTCCCACCGGCACCGGTCCCGGACCAACTCGTCCAGGACGTCGCGGTAGACCGGGCACGACTCGTCGGGTTCGGTGGACTGGTCGGACAGGGGGAGTTCCACCACCCCGGCAGCCTCCACAGCCCGTTCGTAGTCGTCCCCGGCAAGCCATCCCATCTGAACCTCGTCAAACATCGTGCCCTCCTCTGTCGTTGGTTGGAACGTGAGTGCCGCGTACAGAGATGAGATCGGTTCGGACGCCGGGTCGGACAGATGACGCTGGTTAACTTCGGTTGCGTTAACCAGCGCGGCTCGTTATGCCGCTCGAAGGCCTGACCAGCCGAACAGGGGAGCGGCCGTGGTGGCAGCACGCACGAGACTCCAGGCGGCGCGACTGGAACGGAACTGGAAGCAGTCCCACGTTCTGGCCGAACTCAGGCGACTGGCGCAGTGTTACCGGATTCCGATCGCTGAGGGCGCGAGCCTCAAGACGATGCTGTCTCGATGGGAGAACGGGCACAGTGGTGTCGGCTCGGACTACCGGCGGCTGTTCTGCGGGATCTACGGCAAGGATGACGCTGAACTCGGGTTCACAGACCAGCAAGGCGTGTTCCTGAGTGACCCTGCTGAGGAGCTACGCCAGCGGTTGGCCACCGCAGCCTCGGTGAACCCGAGCCTGGTCCGACTGCTCGCCGCGCAGACCGACCAACTGCGAGTGATGGACCGCCAGTTCGGTGCGCTGCCTCTGCTCGACCAGATGCGTGCTCACGTAACGCACGCGGAGGAACTCCTGGCACACGCGGTGCTGTCCACACAACGTCAGCCACTGGCCAGTGTGTTGTCCGACGCTGCCGCGCTGGCCGGCTGGCAGGCCATCGACCGCGCCGCGCTCGAACAGGCGTGGCGCTGCCACGAGACCGCGAAGGCCGCCGCCCGAGAAGCCGAGTCACCAGTGCTGCTCGCGCATGCCGCCGCACAGCAGGCGTACATCTTGGCTGAACTTGGCTGGCCCTCACAGGCCGTGGCTTTGGCCCGGGAAACCCGCGTCGCTGCTCAGGGAACCGTGCCGGCGTTGGTCACAGCCTGGCTGTGGGCGGTCGAGGGTGAACTCGCGGCCGACACCGGGAACCGTAGGGACTGCCTCTCAGCATTCGAGGCCGCCGAGCACGCGTTGCCCGGTGATCCGGTAGACCCAGAACTGCCGTACGTGGTGCTGGATGCCGTCCATCTGGCCCGGTGGCGCGGTAGCGCACTGGCGAGACTCGGCGACGCCGATGCGATCGACTATCTGTATGCGGCTCTTCATGCGATGGAATCCGGCTTCGCCCGAGCGCGCGCCGCGCTGCACACGGACCTGGCCTACGCCCATGCCGCTGTTGGCGACCACGACCAAGCGCGCGTGCATCTCCGTCAGGCCGGTGACCTGGCCTGGAGGATCGGATCAACGCGTCAGTGCCGACGGGTCGAACAGCTAGCCCTGCCGGGTTGACTCGCCAAGTGCGAGCAGGTACAGCAGGCCGACGAGCGAGCCAGAGCCGGCCATCTCGCCCTGCGCTATCAGTTCTCGGATCCGGTCAAGTGACAACCATTCGACCCGTGCTGCTTCCTCCTGGTCCGTGGGCTCGCCAACATACTCCGCACCACGCGAGAGGTACACCTCGTGCGGGGTGTCGACCATGCCCGGCATGGGCTGGAACCCGGTGAGCAGCCGCATCGGACTGGTCGGACGCCAGCCCGTCTCCTCCAGCGTCTCTCGGGCGGCAGCGGCGGGCCCGTCCTCACCCGCGTCGACGATGCCCCCTGGGAGTTCCCAACCAAACGAGTCGGTGACGAACCGGTGCCGCCACAGCATCAACACCCGCTCCGCATCATCGAGCACGATGGCCAACGCAACCCGCTGCAACCGCACCACGTGATGCCAGAACCGGCTTCCATCCGGGGGTTCGATCTCCACCCGGACCAGTCGCACCCACGGGTTGTCATAGATCACCCGCTCGCCGAACACCCGCGTCCGCAGCTCGTCATCCCCGGTGCTGGCGTCCATGTACAGAAGCCTACGAGGCTGGCTACCGCCCTCCCGACGTTTCAGGCAGTTCGGGGCATGTGCCTGGGGGACAGTTCTCGTCGCTGCGTCTGGCTGTGATTCGGCGGGTCATCGGGCGTCTGCGGCGGCGACCGACCTGAGGGTAAACCCGGATGTTTCAGCGATGTATGTGACGGTCTCCTCCAGTGAGGAGGTCTCGGGGATGACGTGTTCGCCATCAAAGCCGAGTAGATCCCTCCGCTCATACCAACCGCGCATGTCGTCGGGGCTGAACTCGGTTGCTTGCGGTCGGGTGGCATGCCGGCGCACGGTCTCCTCGAGCGACACGTCGAGGTAGTAGAAGAATGTCTGGCCTCGGTGCGATCGGTGGAGCGACGCGAGCATGGTGGAGTACCGGCCGGAGAGCAGGATGCCTTCGAGAACAGTGTGGTAGTGGTGGTCCAGGGCGAACCTCACCGTCTGCGCGATCAGTTCGGGCGCCAGCCCGCCGGCGATGTCGCGTTCCCTCAGCACCGTCCGACGCAGGTAGTCCTGTTCGACCAGGGCGCACCCCCGCCCGTACCGGAGTTGGAGTGCCCGGGCCACGGAACTCTTGCCCGAACCGGAGTTACCCCTGATCACCACCAGGGTGGTGTGCGGCGATCCCATCGGCGCGTCGTCGGGCATGATGCGATCCTCGCCAGTGTGTACGTCAGAGACCAGTGACACGCCCCAGCGTGACCCATGATGCCGTTGCTCCGGGACCCATTACGGCCACCGGGCGCAGGAGGCGGGTGGGGAAGTATCAGTCCTCTGCGAACAGGGCCGTACGTACTGCTTTGAGATCGGTCAGGTCGGGGAGGACGGCATCGGCGCCAGCGGCAGTGAGGTCGGCGAGACTGCTTCGCCCGGTCGCAACGCCGACCGCCCGCACGCCGGTGTCGTGGGCGCCTCTGATGTCGTGCGGGGTGTCCCCAATGACGACCACCTGGTCGGCGGGGAACCCGCGGCCGTACTTGGCTGCCGCACGTTCACGAGCGAGACGGACCAACACCGCGCGGTCGGTGCTGTCGTCGCCGTAGCCGCCCACGTCCAGGTCGAGCCCCTTGGACAGGCCGAAGACGTCCAGCTTGATCGTGGCGAGCGGTCGGATGTTGCCGGTGACCACGGTCTGAACCACGTCGCCTCCGGCCAGCGCGGCGACCGCCTCGGCAGCGCCGGGAAGGGCATGGCTCATCGTGGCCATTCGGCCTCGCAACCGATTCGTGGTCTCGCCCAGCGCGGCGTAGAATGGCTCCAACAGTGTGTCGGGTCTGTCGACCTCGTTGAGGATCAGCGTGTCCAGGATGATCGCCTGCTCAGTGCGTCCGGCCATGTCCGCCACCTGCCGCAGCGGCCGGCCCACCACCACCTCGAACGCCTGCGCGTAGATCTCACGGCTCAGCGAGCTGACGCTCACCAGCGTGCCGTCGATGTCCCACAGCACCAGCCTCGATCCGCCCGGCGCGTCCATGGTTACGTCCGACCCTCCCGCCCGATACTCAGCCTGCATCGTCCGGATGCAGACCCTGGCCGCACGTTACCGGCAGAGGAGAGCACCCATGCATCTCCGTCAGGACCTGCTGCAGCGTCTCGACTCGGCCGCCTCGTAGAGGTACGGGATTGGCGGTGGGGTTGTGGCGGGATGTCTAGAGTTATCGGAGTGTGGGATATCCCGGTAGGGAAGGTGCTGCGTCGAAGCGAGCTCCACGATCGGTTCCATGGCACCCGTCAGGGCGGTATTGCGCCCTGCGTCGGCACCCCGAACGTCCTGCTGTTCACCAAGCCCAGCGGGCGCCTCTACGGGTACGACGACGGCTGGCGCGACGACGGAACCTTCCACTACGCGGGCGAAGGCCAGGTCGGTGACCAGAAGTTCACGAAGGGCAACCGGGCGGTACTCGACCACCGGCAGAACGGTCGCGCCCTACGGCTGTTTGAGGGCGCAGGGCGAACGACGGTCCGGTACCTGGGCGAGTATGTCGTAGATGAGCCGCACCCGACGTACCGAATGGAGGCGCCAGACCGCAACGGCGATCTGCGCAGCATGATCGTGTTCCGGCTGCGGCCGGTGGACGGCGAGGGCGCGATCGTGGTTCCGCCCGGCCCGACCATCCCGGCGGTGGTGGACCTGGCGCTGGAGTCGCACCTGATCGAGACGTTCATGGTGAGCCCGACCGTCAACGAGATCAAGGGCGAACGCCGCGAGGCAGATCTGGTTAACCGGTACGCGAGTTGGCTCAGGGCCGACGGCCACCAGGTGATCCGAAAGCAGATCAATCTGCCCGGTGCGGTAGGTGTGCTCTACACCGACCTGTTCGATGTGACCTCGGGCGAGTTGGTCGAGGCCAAGGGGTCGGCGTCCCGCTACCACGTGCGGCTTGGACTCGGCCAGGTCCTGGACTACTCCCGGTACCTGCATCCGGACCACCAGGCGGTGTTGCTCCCGGTGCGACCAAACGACGAACTGGTCGGACTGCTGACCGACAACAACGTGGCCTGCGTCTACCCCGACGCATCACGAGGATTCGCGCGCGACAACCCAACGGCGGCCTGACCAGGCAGCCAACCCCATGCCTCAGTACGACTTCGGCAAACCGAGGGTGTGTTGGGCTACGTAGTTGAGGATCATCTCGCGGCTGACCGGGGCGATCCGGGCGGCCCGCACGGCGCCCCACAGGGTGGCCAGCCCGTACTCGGTGGTCATGCCGTTGCCGCCGTGGATCTGCATGGCCTTGTCCACC
The DNA here is from genome assembly GCA_036565825.1 of Mycobacteriales bacterium. Taxonomy (GTDB): domain Bacteria; phylum Actinomycetota; class Actinomycetes; order Mycobacteriales; family DASULA01; genus DASULA01. The sequence continues at coordinate 127 of DATCXL010000866.1, read as the reverse complement.
GCGTCGATGGCGGCGTCCGCGGCCGCGTACTTGGCCATGTTCGCCGCCTCGCCAGCCCGCTCGTCGTGCCCGGCGTCGTACAGTGCCGCCGCCTGCCGGGTCATCAACCGGGCCAGTTCCACCTGGA
>DATCXL010000027.1:0-7024 GCA_036565825.1 Mycobacteriales bacterium | reverse complement strand
GTGATGCGGGGTCGACCACCGGGTAGGGGGTCAGATGGATGATCGGGTGGCTTCGGCGATCTCGCACTGGGCACCGCGTTTCACCACCAACGGGGTGGCGGTGTCGGATTTCGAGCGGGTGACCAGCGGGATCACCGACTGGGCGCAGTGGTGCGGCGCGTGGTGCCGGGTCGCTGCCGAGCACGAGTCACTGGGTCGGGTCGCGCTGGCCGACGGGCGCGAGCGGTCGGCGGGGGAGCACCTGGCCACCGCGGCGGTCTACTACCACTTTGCCAAGTTCGTCTTTGTCTGCGACCTCGACCAGATGCGGGCAGCGCACACCAGGGCCGTGCGATGCCTCAACGATGCACTTCCGCACCTCGACCCACCCGGGCATCGGGTCGAGGTGCCCTTCGATGGAGCCAGGCTGGTCGGGGTGCTGCGGTTACCGGCCGGGCCGGGTCCGCACCCGGCGGTACTGATGATCCCGGGCCTGGACTCGACCAAGGAGGAGTTCCGGTCCACCGAACGGCTGTTCCTCGACCGTGGGGTGGCCACCTTCAGCGTGGACGGCCCGGGACAGGGCGAGGCTGAGTATGACCTGCCGATCCGCGGTGACTGGGAGGTGCCCGGCGCGGCGCTACTGGATGCCCTGGCCGCCCGGGACGGGGTGGACGGCGCACGGTTGGCGGTGTGGGGAGTGAGCCTGGGCGGCTACTACGCGCCCCGGGTCGCCAGCGCGGACCGCCGGGTGCGCGCCTGTGTCGCACTGGCCGGACCCTACGACTTCGGCCGGTGTTGGGACATGCTCCCGGAACTCACCCGTGAGGCCTTCCAGGTACGTTCGTGGAGCCCGGACGACGCCCGAGCGAGGTTGGCGGCGGATGACCTGAGCCTGACCGGCTGGGCCGGCACCATCGACTGCCCACTGCTGGTGGTGACCGGACGACGCGACCGGTTGATCCCCTGGCAGCATGCCAGGCGGCTGGCCGACGAGGCCGCCGGCCCGACGACGTTCCTGCTGTTGGAACAGGGAAATCACGGCTGCGCCAACGTGGCGGCCCAACATCGACCCTTCACCGCCGACTGGGTTGCCGCCCGGCTGGGAGTCAGGCGTGTTTGACACCTGTTGGGGCGGTGTTTAAGCTGATGCAAACGATTGCAGAGGACGGGTTGATGACCGAGGGACATGCGCCGGTTCGGGTGGGCTGGATCGGAACAGGCCGGATGGGGGCGCCGATGGTGCGACGTCTGGCCCGGTCCGGGGTGGACGTCACCGCATGGAACCGCACCCGGGCCAAGGCCGAGCCGCTGGCTGCCGACGGGGTCACCGTGGTCGAGTCCATCGCCGATCTGGCCGGTCTGGACGTCGTGTTCACGATGGTCGCCGCCTCACACGACCTCGAACAGGTTCTGGTCGGGGAGGGTGGGTTGCTCCGCGGGCAAAGCGTGCCTTCGATCGTGGTCGACTGTTCGACCGTCTCGGCGGAGGCCTCGGCGGCGATGCGTGCGGCGACCGTCGGCCGCGGCGCGGAGTTCCTGGCCGCTCCGGTCAGCGGCAACGGCAGGGTGGTCACGGCCGGCAAGCTCAGCTTCGTGGCGTCCGGGGGGCGTTCCACCTATGACCGGGTCGAGCCGCTGCTGACCGCCATCGGACAGTCTGCCACCTACGTGGGGGAGGGCGAGGCGGCCCGGATGGTGAAGATCTGCCACAACCTGTTCCTTGGTGTGGTCGCCCAGGCCATGGCCGAGGTGACGGTGCTGGCGGAGAAGGGCGGGGTGTCCCGGGCGGCCTTCCTGGACTTTCTGAACAACAGCGTGATGGGTTCCACCTTCAGCCGGTACAAGACCCCGGCGCTCGTCCACCTGGACTGGACGCCTACCTTCACCTCGGTGCTCCTGCGTAAGGACTTCGACCTCGGCCTGGACCTGGCTCGTGAGCTGGAGGCGCCGATGCCGGTCGCGGCGATGACCCGGCAGTTGGTGCAGACCGTGATCAACGCCGGGCATGGCGGTGAGGACTTCGCCGCCCTGCTGGAACTGCAGGCCACCGCGGCGGGACTTAAGGTCACGCCAGAGGACACCGATGTCGACGACGGGCTGGAGCGGTAGTGACCGAACGCCGGGCCGTCCGACCACAGGCACGATGGAGGAACGGCGCATGACCCACAGCGGTAACGGCCAGGGTGTGTCCGGACCGGCGGCTGGACCGGTCAGGACCGGTGGACCGGGCGACGACGTACCCACGCTGCTGTTCGTCGGCGGCAGGTGGGTACCGGCCGAGTCCGGCGCCACCTTCGACGTGCTGGACCCGGCTACCGGTGAGGCCATCGCGTCGGTGGCCGACGGGAACGTGGTTGACGGGCTGCGCGCGGTGGACGCGGCCCACCGGGCCGGACCACAGTGGGCCGCCACCGCGCCCCGGGTGCGGTCGGAGATACTGCGCCGCGCCTTCGAACTGATGACCGAACATGCCGATGACCTGGCCGTACTGATCGCCCTGGAGAATGGTAAGGCGCTGTCCGACGCGCGCGGCGAGGTTGCCTATGCCGCGGAGTTCTTCCGTTGGAACGCCGAGGAGGCGGTGCGCGCGGCCGGGACGGTGATGACCGCGCCGTCCGGGCAGAACCGGATCCTGGTGGTGCACCAGCCGATCGGCGTGTGCGTGATGGTCACCCCGTGGAACTTCCCGGCTGCCATGGCCACCCGCAAGATGGGCCCGGCACTGGCTGCCGGTTGCACCATGGTGCTCAAGCCGGCCAGCGACACCCCGCTCACCGCGTTGGCGATAGCCCGACTGCTCGAACAGGCCGGCGTGCCCGACGGGGTGATCAACGTGGTGCCGTCCCGCCGGTCCGGCGCGGTCGTCTCGGCGATGCTGCACGACCCGCGGGTGCGCAAACTGTCCTTCACCGGCAGCACCGAGGTGGGTCGGGTACTGCTGCGCGAGGCGGCCGACCAGGTGATACACACCTCCATGGAACTGGGGGGCAACGCCCCGTTCGTGGTGTTCGACGACGCAGACCTGGACGCCGCGATCGAGGGCGCCATGGTGGCCAAGATGCGCAACGGTGGGGAGGCGTGCACCGCGGCCAACCGGTTCTACGTGCAGGCCGGGGTGGCCGAGGAGTTCTCCCGACGACTGGCCGACCGGATGGGTGCGATGCGGATGGGCCCCGGCGCCGAGCCGGAGACCCAACTGGGGCCGCTGATCAACGCCGCCGCGGTGGACAAGGTCGACGAACTGGTCCGTTCGGCGGTGGACGGCGGCGCGTCGGTCCTGATCGGTGGGCGGCGTTCGGACGGCACCGGCTTCTTCTACCAGCCCACCGTGCTGACCGGGGTGCCTCCGGAGTCGGGCATCCTGGGCGAGGAGATCTTCGGCCCGGTCGCCCCGGTGGTCACCTTCCAGACCGAACAGGAGGCGATCCGGCTGGCCAACGACACCGAGTACGGCCTGGTCGCCTACGTCTACACCGGTGACCTGGCCCGAGGATTGCGGGTCAGCGAGGCGTTGGAGTCGGGCATGGTCGGGTTGAACCGCGGCCTGGTCAGCGACCCGGCCGCGCCCTTTGGCGGGGTCAAGCAGAGCGGCCTGGGTCGGGAGGGTGGTCACGACGGCCTGCTGGACTACACCGAGTCGAAGTACATCGCTGTGACGTGGTGAACTCAGAGCAGCAGGTGGCCCAACTCCTCGGCCGCCGCGGTGAGGTGCGCGAGGATGGTCTTCCGCACGTCGTCGCTCATCCGACTCGCCGGCACGGAGGCGTTGATCGCCAGCCGTGGGACCCGGGTCGAATGCAGCGCGACGGCCAGTGAGCTGACCCCCTCCTCGCTCTCCTCCTGACTGCGGGCGTAGCCGCGGGCCCGTACCTCGGCGAGCGCCCGTACCAGTGCCGTTCGGGTCCCGATCGAGTTGGGAGTCAGCCGCACGAGCTGTTCGTCCGGGTACAGCCGCAACAGCTCCTCCTCCGGGAGCTCGGCAAGCAGTGCCTTGCCGGTCGACGTGCAGTGCGCCGGCATGGATCGGCCCAGTCGGCCACCGACCCGGAGCGCTCGACTGCTCTCGATGGAGTCGATGAAGTGCACGTCTCCGCCTTCGAGTCGGCCCAGGTGGATGGTTTCCTGTAGTTCGGTGTTGAGCCGCTCCAGGACCGGGCGCGCCCGGGTCCGTACATCCAGCCGGCGCAGCACGCCGAAAGCCAGCCCGTCCAGCGTCGGCCCCGGCAGGTAGCTGCGGGTGGCGGTGTCCTGCCGGACGAACCCCCGGTACTGCAGCATGGCCAACAACCGGTGGGCGGTGGAGGAGGCGACGCCCAGGTACTGGCTGACGTCGGTGAGCCGCAACTTCGGCTCCTCGCCGAGGAGCAGGAGAACCCGAAGGGCGTTGTCGACGGACTCGATGGGGTACTGGGGGACAGGGCCATACTCGGGTGTGGGCGGAAGAGACTCGGCCGACGTCACTGTCACAGGGTACGTGCTGTCTGCTACGCAGAAAAACAAGGCGGTATCTCTGTTGTGGTCGGCTCCGGGGCCGATGGTCACCGCGGTCGCGCCGGCTCCTGCGGCCAGATGGTGTCGAGGGTCAGTCCATGTGCTTACGGACGGTCTCGACGATGCGCGACACCGAGGGCATGGCCAGGTCCTCCAGGGCGTCGGCCGAGGGCAGTGGCACGTGCGGCGCGGTGATCCGGACGATCGGTCCGTCCAGGTCGGTGAACGCCTCCTCGGCGACGATCGAGACGACCTCGGCGCCCCAGCCGCACAGCCTCGGGTTCTCCTCGACGGTGAACACCCGGTTGGTCCGGGCGACCTGGTCGAGGATGGTCCGGGTGTCCAGCGGCACCAGGCTGCGCAGGTCCACCACGGCCGCGTCGATGCCGTCGGCGGCCAGTTCCTCGGCCGCCCGCAGCGCCCGGGGGACCATCGCGGCCAGCGCGAACAGGGTGCAGTCGATGCCGGGCCGGGCCACGGTGGCGGTACCCAACTCGTCCACGATCTCCCCGTCTGGCACCTCACCCCTGACCGGGTACAGCGACTTCTGTTCGAAGAACAGCACCGGGTCGGGGTCGCGCACCGCGGCGGCCAGCAACCCGACCACGTCACGGGGGTTGGACGGGGCCACCACCTTCAGGCCCGGTATCGCCATCGCCCAACTCTCCACGCTCTGCGAGTGTTGGGCACCGAACCGCAGGCCACCGCCGTTGGCCGAACGGATCACCAACGGAAGGCTGACCTGACCGTTGGTCATGTACCGGGTCTTGGCGATCTGGTTGGCCACGATGTCCCAGCACACCGCGAAGAAGTCGGAGAACATCACCTCGGCGACCGGCCGCAACCCGGTCATGGCCGCGCCCATGGCCGCGCCGAGGATCGCCTGCTCGGAGATGGGTGTGTCCACCACCCGCCGGGGACCGAACCGCTCCAGCAGACCCGGGGTGGCCTTGAACACCCCGCCGGCGCCGGCCACGTCCTCGCCGATCAGCACCACCCGCTCGTCGCGGGCCAGTTCCTGGGCCAGTCCGCGCGCCACCGCGTCCCGGTAGGTCAGTTCCGCCACGACGAGCCTCCGTCCGCCCACACCTCGGTCAGTATCGCTTCGGGTCCCGGCACGGCGGCTGCCCGGGCCGCCTCGGTCGCCTCGTCGACGGCCCGCCCGACGGCCCGGTCGATGTCGTCGAGGACATTGACCGACACCCCCTGGGCGGCCAGTCGGTCGCGGTAGGTCGGCACCGGGTCGCGGGCCAGCCACGCGGCCACCTCGTCGTCCGGCCGGTACTTCCCCGGGTCGGCCCTGGAGTGCCCGCCGTGCCGGTAGGTCAGCGCCTCGACCAGCGTCGGTCCACCGCCCGAGCGGGCCCGGTCCAGCGCGGCCACCGCCGCCCGGTACACCTCGTCCGGGTCGTTACCGTCCACCACGACCGGTTCCAGTCCGTAGGCCGAGGCCCGGTCGGCGGCCGGTCGGGACACCGCGGTCACCGACCCGATCGGGGTGTACTCCATGTACTGGTTGTTCTCGCAGACATAGACCACCGGCGCCTTCCACACGGCGGCCAGGTTCAACGCCTCGTGGAACGAACCGATGTTCGTGGTCCCGTCGCCGAAGAAACACACCGCGACCTGGCCGCTGTCGCGGTACTGGCTGGACCAGGCCGCGCCCAACGCGATGGGCAGATGCGCGCCGACGATCGCGTAGGAGCCCATCATCCCGTGCTCCACGCTGGTCAGGTGCATCGAACCACCCTTGCCGGCCATCAGGCCGGTGGACCGGCCGAGCAACTCGGCCATCACCGGGGCCATCGGGGTGCCCCGGGCCAGGGTGTGGGCGTGCCCACGGTAGGTCGCGAAGGTCCAGTCGTCGGCGCGCATGGCCACCCCGAACGCGGCGGCGATGGCCTCCATGCCCAACGACAGGTGGCTGGTGCCCTTGACCAGGCCCTGGAGGAACAGGTCGTAGGCGCGCTTCTCGAACGTCCGCATCTCCACCATCCGGCGGTAGATGACGAGCCGGGTTTCCTCGTCGATCATCGGTGGCCCTCACAGACTGGTCGCGGTGTGTGGGGTGTGTGGCGGTGTCTGGCCGACGGGGTGACCCGGCCGTGGGTCCGTGGGGTGTGTCGACTGCGGGACTCTGGAGCCGGGGCTTCGCTCTGGCGTGGGGATGGATCGGTGTTGGGTGTTGGAGGGGGGTGTGGGGTGGAGCGGAGCTCCCCCCGCAGAGGGCGGCACAGCACACCGGCCCTGCGACTGCGGGACTCTGGAGCCGGGGCTTCGCCCCGGCGAGGGCTCGCAGACATGACTAATAACGGTTGGCGACGAACAGTTCGTCGGCGGGGAAGAGGGTGATGACCTGGCAGCCGTCGGCGGTGACGACAACCTCCTCCTCGATCCGGGCGGCCGACATGCCGTCGGTGGCCGGGCAGTAGGTCTCCAGCGCGAAGACCATGCCCTGCTGGATCTCAACCGGGTGGTCGAGGCTGTTCAGCCGGCTGATGATCGGCCGCTCGTGCAGCCCCAGGCCCACCCCGTGCCCGAACTGGAGGCC
>DATCXL010000019.1:0-8677 GCA_036565825.1 Mycobacteriales bacterium | reverse complement strand
GGATCAGGGTGTCGATGTCCAACGACCGCAGCACGTGCTCCAGATCGGTGGCCACGAAGCAGTCGTAACGCTTCTTGGTCGCCACCACGATGTCGCCCGGCCGGAGTATCTCGGGCATGATCTCCACTCCCGGGCTGGGAGCCACCTGGTGGGTGAGCACGTTGCGCCGGGTGGCCGTGGTGCCGGCCACGCTGACCCACCACGGGTTCTTGGCGATCTCCGCGGCGCTCCGGTAGGAGGTCATGACGTGGATGACCGGGACACCAGCGGCGCGCACATGGTCGGCGAGGAAGGCGTTCGCCCGCACCACCTGCTCCGCCCGGTCGGCCGGCACCGGCATGGTCGCCACCGACGGGTCCAGGTGACCGCGGTGCACGTCGACCGTCACCACGGCGGGATGGCGGTCGCTGAGCCGGAACGGAGGCCTACTCATGCCTGTCCTCGTGTTGTCTGGTTCGCTCCGCTGACGCTTCGCTCATGACTCGATCTCCTTCGGGTGCGGGCGCCGTTCGACCACGCCGTCGGAGCGCACGTAGTCCACGATGTCGGTCGCGGCGATGCCACGGGTCCGGTCGGCCAGCCAGTCCGCGGCGTAACCCACCCAGTGCGGCCCCATGAGCACCGACGGCGTGGGCGCGGAAAGGGCGTGGCGGCCCTGTTGGTAGACCAGCATCGGCGCCGGCCCCCGCGCCAACGAGGCCAGTTCGTAGGAGTACTCGATCGGCGACAACTCGTCCTCGTCGCCGGCGATCACCAGCCAGGGGACCGTCTGTTCGCGCACCAGTGGGCGCAGGTCGAGCTGTTCGGCCATCCGGTCGAAGGCGACCTCGTCGCGTTCCAGCCCGGCCATCCACATGTACCGGGCCTTGAACGACGGAGAGGCCATCTCGAAGATCATGTGCCCGCCGGGCTCGTGGCAGACCAACCCGACCGCGACACCCTTCAGCCGGGGCTGGGTGGCGCTGATCTGGGTCATCCAGTACGAGCCGAACGACAGCCCGAAACCGACGATCCGCTCCCGGTCGACCTCCGGCCGTGCCGCGCACCAGTCGAGGATTGCCGCGCCGGCGTCCACCCATGCGGTCGGGGTGAAGGTCACCCCTCGGATCGGGGCCTCACCCTGGCCGGGCCCGTCGAAGGCCAGTACGGCAAACCCGCGCTGGAGGAACTTGTCGCCGTAGAGGTTCACGTTGAGTTCCTTGGGCGCGTCCATGCCGCCGCAGGAGATCACCGTCGGCAGCGCGCCGCCGGAGTACCCGGGGGGAAGGTGCCACCAGGCGGGCAGGTAACGGTCCCCGAACGGAATCTCCACCCGTTCGACGTGGTGGTCGGCCAGTCGGCCGTAGGCGGCGTAGCTGGCGTTCTTCCGGTCGTCGAGGTCGACCAGCAACGGGGTCGTCTGCCAGATCGGCCACTCGGCCGACACGTAGTGCAGGGCCGCGTAGAAGTAGTTCTCCCGCGCCGTGACCAACCGCCCCTCGCGCTCGGCCTGCTCGGCGATCCGCTGCCGACGCTCGGCGAGTTCAACGAAGACGGGGACGATGTCGGCGAACTTCGTGATGCGCTGCCTGGCCAGATCGAAGTCGCCGAGCGCATCCACCCCCATCGGCCGCAGTGTGTAGCCGACCCGGGGCTGATCCCACTCCAGACCATCGGTCCGCAGTATCGAGTCGATCAGCCAGCGCTGTTCGTGCCATCGGCGTGGTCCGCGCGGGGGATGCATGCAATCAACCTCACTTGCTTCAGCGGGTGGTAGCTCCGACCGGGCGAGATCTCGACGGCGGACGCTGGAGGCTCTCCTCATCCTGCGATCGACTGATCGACGAAACTGTGCCTTGCGTTACACCCAACATCCTATAGGATGTATCACGTATCCTACAAGCAACACGATCGCAACCGACAGTGAAGGGCGGTTCGTGTGAGAGCTCGGCCACGGGTCGCGGTGTTGTCGCTCGGCGGAACCATCGCCATGGTCGAAACCGGTCGTGGCGGGGGGCTACGACCGGAACTGGAGGCCGCCGACCTGGTCGGCGCGGTCCCCGGCATCGCCGAGGTCGCAGAGGTGACCGCGCGTTCGGTGACCACGCTGCCGGGCGCGTCACTGACCTTCGAGGACATCGTGCGGACCCATGACACGGCGCTGGAGTGCGTCGCCGCCGGGGCGGAGGGCGTCGTGGTGACCCAGGGCACCGACACCCTGGAGGAGACCGCGTTCCTGCTCGACCTGTGGTGGCCGGCTCATGTGCCACTGGTGGTCACCGGGGCGATGCGGGGGGCCGGTCAACCGGGCGCTGACGGTCCGGCCAACCTGTTGGACGCGGTCCTGCTGGCGGCGCACGCCCCGGCCGCCCAACACGGTGTGCTGGTCACCCTGGCCGGACAGGTCCACGCCGCACGACACGTCCGTAAGGTGCACAGCTCCCACCTGGGTGCCTTCCAGTCACCCAACCTCGGCCCGGTCGGCGTCGTGGCCGAGGGGCAGGTCACCTTCTACGCGGACCTGCCCGCACATGACGTCGTGCCCCGACCGGTTCCGGGGCGCTCACCCCGGGTGGCCGTGGTGGAGTCCGTTCTAGACGACGACGGTGGTCCGCTCGGGCTGGTGTGCGACGCCGGCTACGACGCGGTGGTGCTGTCGGCCTGCGGGGTCGGGCACGTCTCGCGGGCCGTGGCCGAACGGGTGAGCGAGGCGGTGCGCAGGGTTCCCGTCGTCTTCGCCTCACGCACGGAGGGCGGCGGTACCCGGTCGCACACCTACGGGTTCGTCGGTTCGGAGTCCGACCTCATCGCCAGGGGCGCCGTTCCGGCCGGTGTGCTCGACCACCGCAAGGCGCGGCTGTTGCTGTGGGCCCTGCTGGCCGCGGGACGGTCACGCGAACAGATCGCCACACAGTTCCGAGACCGGGCAGTCGGTTAGCCGGGCATGTCAACGAACCAAGGGAGACAGTCATGACCGCACAGACCAGCGACAACATCGCCAAGCCGCTGTCCAGTTATGCGCCTTTCCGGCGGGCCGGTGACCTGGTCTACTTCGCCGGGATCATCTCCGCCGACGCCGACACCGGCAAGGTGGTGACGGGATACGCCGACCTGCCGGAGCACGCCCGCAAGGAGGCCGGCCAGACCGGGGAACTGTCCACCGACGAGCAGGACGGCCCGATCGCGGCACAGTCCTGGTACGTGCTCGACGCGCTTCGCCGGACCGTGGCCGCGGCCGGCGGCACCCTCAACGACGTGGTGAACCTCACCCAGTACTTCACCGACATGCGTGACTTCCCGATCTACAACCGCATTCGGGCCCAGTTCTTCGAGGTACCGCCGGCGAGCACCTGTGTTCGGGTCGTGCAACTGCTGCCCAACACGTTGACCAGGCTGGAAGTACAGGCCGTCGCGTACATTCCACAAGCGCGCGGCAAGTAGTAGAGGGACAGCCCGTGTCTGGGGTGCTGGCCGCGCACAACATAACCAAGGCATTTCCGGGTGTCGTCGCGCTCGATGACGTCTCACTCGAACTCGAGGCAGGTGAGGTTCATGCCCTCATCGGTGAGAACGGCGCGGGCAAGTCGACGCTGATCAGCATCCTTTCGGGTGCCACCCGACCGGACGCCGGGCAACTGTTCGTCCGCGGCCAGCCTGTCACCATTGACAGCCCGGCCACGGCGAAGCGGTACGGCATCACCACGATCTTCCAGGAGTTGTCCATCCAGCCGTGGCTGGACGTGACCGCCAACGTCGTGCTGGGTAACGAGCCTCACCTGCCTGGGGCGCGACAGTTGCTGTCGGCCAGCAACGCCGAGGCGGTCGCCCGCGCGGCCCTGGACCGGCTGGGCGCGCACGAGATCTCGACCGGGACTCCGGCCAGCAGGCTGTCCACCGGTCAGAAGCAACTCGTCGAGATCGCCCGTGCGCTGACCCTGGGTGCCCCGGTCATCATCATGGACGAACCGACCTCGTCGTTGCCCATGCGCGACACGGACCGCCTGTTGGAGATCGTTGCGCAGTTGCGGGACGAGGGGACCACGATCGTCTACATCTCCCACCGCCTCGACGAGGTCAAGAAGATCGCCGACCGGGTCACCGTGCTGCGCGGCGGGCGCAATGTGGCAACGCGTCCGGTCGGGTCGACCACGACCGGTCAGATGATCGAACAGATGACCGGCCGGCAGGTGGACAACCTGTACCCACCGCGCAGCGAGTCTGTCGGCGAGGTCGTTCTTCGGGTCGAGGGACTCACCCGCCGGAACGTCTTCGAAGACGTCTCCTTCGAGGTCCGGGCCGGGGAGATCCTCGGTGTGGCCGGGCTGATCGGTGCCGGTCGTACCGAGGTGATGCGGGCGATCTACGGTGCGGACCCGCTTGATGCCGGCCGGGTCGAACTGGACGGCAAACCTCTGTCCATCCGGTCGCCGCGCGACGCGATCTCGGCGGGAATCGCCTACCTTCCCGAGGACCGCAAGGACCAGGGCCTGGTGCTTCTGCTGTCCTCACGGGAGAACATGGTGATGTCCACACTGGACCGCTTCTCTCCGGGGGGGCTGCTCCGGGGGCGCCGGATCCGTTCCGTGACAACCGAGGTGGGGCGGACGCTGGGCGTGCGGGGAAGCCTGGACCGGGCGGTGGCGAACCTGTCGGGTGGCAACCAACAGAAGGTCGTGATCGCCAAGGGTCTGATCTCCAACGCCCGCGTGTTGATCTTCGACGAACCGACCCGTGGTGTCGACGTGGGCGCGAAGTACGAGGTGTACACCCTCATACAGGAACTGGCGGCCGGAGGGGCCGCGATCATTCTGGTGTCCTCGGAACTGCCCGAGATCATGAACGTCGCGCACCGCGTCGTCGTCATGTCCGCAGGACGAATCCATGCCGAGTACGACCACCCGGACTTCTCCGAATCACGGATTCTGTCGGCCGCGTTCGCGGCCTTCGCCAGTACAGAGAGCGCTGGTGTCACATGAGAGCGACACAGACCCGAACGAGTTCGGGGCCACCGGTGAACACCACCACCACCAGCGTGGGCGGGATCGCCCGACAGTTGAAGAACCTGGACCTGCGCCAGGTCGGCCTCCCACTGGTCGTCGTGGCGATGATCGTCGGCTTCGCGTTCAGGTCGGACGTGTTCATGACGACGACCAACTTCCAGAACGTGGGTCTACAGGCGGCCGCGCTGGCATGCGTGGCGTTCGGGCAGACCTTCGTCCTGCTCACCGCGGGCATCGACCTGTCCGTCGGGAGCACGGTGGCCCTGGTCAGCGTCGTCTCGGCGATGGGGATGCGCGACCACGGCGTGCTGGTGGGTCTCCTGTTCGGACTGGTGGCCGGCCTGGCCGTCGGCGTGGTGAACAGCCTGGTGATCACCCGGCTGCGGGTCGCGCCGTTCATCGCGACGTTGGCGATGTTGTCGATCGCCGCCGGGCTCGCGCTCAACATGAGCGGAGGCACACCGGTGGTGGGTCTGCCATCGGAGTTCACCTCGCTGGCCTACCGCCGGATCCTCGGGGTGCCACTCCCGGTGATCATCGCGCTGCTGGTGTTGGTGACGGCCTACGGCGTGCTGCGGGTGACCCGGCTGGGCCGGTACATCTACGCGACCGGCGGAAACGCCGAGGCGGCCCGGCTGTCCGGGATCAACGTGCGGGCCACCACGGTGTCGGCCTACATGGTGTGTTCCCTGCTGGCCACCTTCGGTGGGTTCATCCTCACCGCCCGGGTGGCATCGGGTCAGCCGACCCTCGGTGGCGACCTGGCGTTGCAGTCCGTCGCCGCCGTCGTGCTTGGTGGAGTCTCGCTCTTCGGCGGCCGGGGCACCGTGCTCGGCGTCGCCGTCGGTGTGATCTTCGTGAGCATCCTGACCAACGGCCTCAACCTTCTCAACGTCTCTTCCTACACCCAGCTCATGGTTATCGGTGCCGCCATGATCCTGGCCATCGCGTGGGACCAGTACCTGAGCCGGAAATGGCGGACGCGCGGCGATCCGGGCTGAGTTCCACACCCAACACATCGGTAGTGAGCGAAGGGAACTGTCGGACATGGTTAGTACGAGAAAGCTGAAAACCCTCGGACCACTGCTACTGGTCGGGGCCATGGCACTGGGTGCCTGTAGTAGTTCGGGCGACAACAAGTCGGACGACGGATCGAACAAGTCCGGCGGCACGATCGGTGTGTCGGTGCCGACGGTCGAGGGACCGTTCTTCACCGCGATGCTCTACGGGATCACCGACGAGGCCGAGAAGGCCGGCTACGACGTGACGATCCTGTCCGCCGGCGGCTACGGCAAGGTCGACACCCAGGTCGGTCAGATCGAGACGCTGATCGCCAAGAACGTCGACATCCTGATGGTCGACCCGGCGGACCCCACGGTCACCCGGGGACCGATCGAGCGGGCCGTTGCCCAGGGCATCACCGTCGTGGGAGCCGGTGACCCGGCTCCGGGCGCGAACGGCTCCGCCTCGGCCGCGCACTGTGACGTCGGCAAGGACCTGGCGAAGGGGGCCGAGACCCTGCTGCCCGACGGCGGCGAGATAGGTGTGCTGGCCGGGCCGGCCGGTGCCCACTGGTCAACCGAGCGGCTCAGGTGCTTCAAGGAGGCCATCGCCGACACCGACCTGAAGATCATCACCGAGCAGGCGACCGACCCCGACGTGGCCAAGGGACTGTCGACGGCGTCGGACTTCCTGCAGCGGTTCCCGACCATCGACCTGCTCTACGGCGCTGACGACACGGTTGGAGTCGGCGCGGCCAAGGCGGTCGAGGCGGCCAACAAGTGCGACAAGACCCTGGTCCTGACCGCGGTGTTCGGTGAACAGGCCGAGTCGCTGATGAAGAAGAACTGTGTCAACTACGACGTGGCGCTCCAGCCGGTGCTCATCGGTCGGGAGGCGGTCAAGCTGGCGGTGGCCATCAAGTCCGGTGACAAGCCGGCGGAGACCGAACTGGCCGTGCCGACGGTCGCCGTCACACCCGAGAACGTCAGCACGGTCGACATCTCGACGATCCGGGCGCCGGAGAACTGGAAGCCGAAGCTGTGACACCGGTGGAGCCATCCACGGTTGGACCAGCGCGAGGGAGGACGACGTGAGTAGCCAACAGGTTCGGGTGAGGTTGAACCAGCAGCAACTGGAACTTCTCGATCGCACCATCGAGCGCTTCCCCGGAAGCGGGCGCGACGACCTCATCCTGACCGCTCTACACGAGTACTGCGCCGCCCATCCAGACCTACCGGGCACCGCAGCCCAGGGCACCGCAGCCCAGGGCACTGCGGCGCGGTAGGCGGAAGCGTTCACATCCACCGTGTGCCGGGGGTTGTTCCCAGCGCCCGGCACACGGTGGGTTCCACAGACCGCGGTGGTCGCGGTAGTTGCGGTAGTCGCACGGGGATCTCACGATTCGAGGACGAGCATGGCCAGAGAACTTCTGTACGAGACGGTGATCGAGCCAGGCACCGGCAAGGCCCTTGAGGTGCTGCGCGGGCAGGTACTGCGCATCGAGCAACTTGAGGACGGGGGTCAGTGCTGCGACTTCAACTGTTTCAACCTGCACGACTACAAGGAGCACTTCCACACCGCGCGCACCCGACACGTGCACGGGTTCAACCCCTCGACCGGTGCGTTCCTGTGGTCGGCCTCGCCGAGGGACCGGCCCATGGCGGTCGTCGTGACCGACACGGTCGGCAGCAACGACATCATGTACGGGCGTTGCTGCGCCTGGATCTACGACTACCAGTACGGCCTGCCGGTGCACACGAACTGCCACGACATCCAGGCCGAGGCGCAGCGCGAGTACGGGCTGACACCCGACGACGTGCACGACTCGTTCAACTTCTTCATGAACACCGGTGTGGACGCCGAGGGCAGGCCCTACATCGGGCCGAACCTGTCCGGCAGGGGGGACCACGTCGAGATCCTCGCGCTCATCGACACCCTCATGGTGCCCAACGTCTGCGGCGCGGACGTCATGGCCACCAACACCTTCCAGCTCAAGCCGCTGCGGCTGGCCGTCTACGCCGGCACCGCCGAGGAACTGGCCGAGCAGGAGAGTCGCCCGGAGATGCGCCGGCTGGAAACCCAGCGGGATCCGTCACAGTTCACCCTCAGCCAGATCAAGGCGACCCGGGAACTGGGTCGGGACTCGGCCTACGTGCCGAGCTTCACCAACGCACCGCTCCGGCTTGAGGACCTGACCGTGGACCTCACCGACGAGGACCTGGCGTTGGTCGACCGTTTGGTCGCCAGTGGACAGTTCGGCACGGACCGGGGCGAGGCGCTGCGCTACGTGTTCCACGTCTGGTGGATCGACCGGTTCATGCAGGGGCCCAAGCACCTGAACTCACAAGCGGCCAAGGCATAGTCACGTGTCGACCACACTGATCCGGGGTGGCGGCGTCCTCACCATGGATGCCGCCGCCCGGACGATCCCGAACGGTTTCGTTCTCGTCACCGACGCGCGGATCACCGCCGTCGGTGACATGGACGACGCTCCGTCCGACCATGACGTGAACCATGTGGTGGACGCGACCGGGTGTTGGGTGACGCCGGGGCTGGTCAACATGCACCAGCACCACTGGTACCACCTGCTCAAGGGCATGTCCGAGGGGCTGTACCTGGAGGACTGGGTCGAACAGGTCCTCTTCCCGGCCGGACAGGAACTTGGCCAGCCCGAGTACCTCGCGAGCATGCGGCTG
>DATCXL010000014.1:0-3448 GCA_036565825.1 Mycobacteriales bacterium | reverse complement strand
GGAACACCGAGAGAGGAAGCTCTCAATGTCCCGGTTTCAGCGTAGGAGTTGGGCTGCCCGCGTTCGACGGGTGGGGTGGAAGGGCGGTGCGGCGGCAGTCGGAGGTGTGGCTGCGGTGGCATCACGGATGGACGGGGGAGTGATGCGAACAGCACAGGTCGCAGCGGCTCCGTCGACCGGCGGGCCGGGTGCCGCGTCGGTTCCCGGGCAACACCTGATCGACCAGGGCGAGCACGTCGTGGGCCTGGTGGTGCGGGTGCTGTTGGCCGCCGTGGTGCTCGTCGTGATCGTGGCCGTGTTGTGGCAGTGGTGGCGGGCCACGCCGCGGCGGGGGATGGCCAACCGGTGGGAGTTGCGCCGCACCCTGTCCGCGCGTTCAGCGCGCCGCCGGATGCCGCAGACCCGTCCGTCGTTGGCGGCGTTGCCGTGGCGGTCGCGGCTGGGTCTGGCGGTCACCGAGTACGCGGTGCCGCTGGGTCGGGTGGTGCGGTTGCGCGACGCGGTGTACGCGACGCCGGAGGAACAGCGGTTGATCATCGGCCCGCCCCGGTCGGGTAAGACCGGGGAGTTGGGCAACGACATCCTCGACGCGCCCGGCGCAGTGGTCGTGACCTCGACCAAGGCCGACCTGTTGGAACTCACCGGTGGGCTGCGGGCCGAGCGGGGGCCGGTGTGGGTGCTCAACCCCGAGGGGCTGGGTGCCAACCGTTGGCCCTCGACGCTGCGGTGGTCTCCGGTGGCCGGCTGCCAGTCGCCGCAGGTCGCCCGGGACCGGGCCGGTTACCTGGTCGCCGGGGCGCCGGTCGGTAACAGTGTTCGGGACGGCAACTTCTGGGAGTCCACGTCGGCGACGGTGCTCCGTTCCTACCTGCACGCCGCGGCGCTGGCCGGGCTGACCATGCGTCACGTGGTGGGGTGGGTGGCCTCCCCGGCCGATCCGACCCCGTTCGACATCCTGCGTGGGCACCCGCAGGCCGCCGACGGGTGGGCGGACGAGCTGTACCAGTTGGCGCACTCGGCCGAGGCGACCGCCAAGTCGATCTGGACGACACTCGGGCAGGCTCTGGAGTTCATGCGTGACCCGGCGGTGGCGCAGATCGTGGCGGCCGAGGCGGGGCAGCAGTTCGACGTGGGGGAGTTCCTGCAGGGCAGGGGGACGCTGTACCTGTTGGGGTCTGACCGGCCGCACGGGTCGCTGGCGCCGCTGTTCTCGGCGTTCTGCGGGCACCTGTTCGAATCGGCGCGGGCGTTGGCCGGGCGTTCGCCGGGCGGGCGGTTGGATCCGTGGTTGACCCTGGCATTGGATGAGGCGCCGTTGATCTGTCCGGTGCCGTTGGACCGGTGGCTGCCCGACTCGGGTGGGCGGGGTATCCGGTGCGTGGTGGTTGCCCAGTCCCGGTCGCAGCTCTACCAGCGGTGGGGTGTCTACGGCGGGGACACCATCTGGCAGATGGCCACGATCAAGAGTGTCCTGCGCGGGCTGTCGGTGGTCTCTGATCGGGAGGACATCTCGCGGTTGTGTGGCGAGGTGGATGAGCCGGTGCGAACCGAGAGCCGGGAGTTGGGCCGTGGGGTGACCGGGACGCAGCACTCGACGCGGCGGGTGCGGGTGATGGCACCGGAGGATGTGCGGATGTTGCGTGCCGGGCAGCAGTTGCTGCTGCATACCGGGACCCGGCCGGCGTTGGTGAGCCGTCCGGCGGTGTGGGACCGCAGGGATGTGCGGGCCTTCGCCCGGGCACGGCGGCGTGCGGTACCGGCTGAGGCGACCCGCCCGGCGTGGGTTCGGGGGCGGTGACCGTGGTTGAGCAGACTGGTCCGGGTGACCCGCTGGGCCTGGTTCCGCAGTTGGTGACGTTGGCCGGTGACCAGGCCGAGACCCGTGGCCGGGTCGACCAGTTGACCGCGGCGGTCGAGGACCTCGGCGGTCAACTCGCCGACCTGGCCGGCGCCGGCGCTGCGACCGAAGCTCAGCTGTCCGCGGTGCGTGCGGCGGTGGAGGAGTTGACCGCCGCTGTGGAACGCCTGTCGGTCGAGCCGGACCGGCCGGCGGTGTGGACGTGGGTCAGCATGGACACCGACACCCGACGCGAGGCGCTACGCGAACTCGCCGGGTGGGTCGCTGACGTCCTGGTCGGCCGGTATCAACTCGACGACCGGGTACTGCCTCGGTGCTGGTACCGGCACTCTGACGCGGTCGAGGAACTGTCCTGGCTGTACGCCGACTGGACACGGGTGTACCGGGGCGGCCGGGGTTCGTCGACCTCGGCCGCGGGGGAGTGGCATGACCGGTGGAAGCCCGGCGTCCTCGACCGGATCACCAAGGCCCTGGCCGGCTGCGCGGTGGGCGACCACCGACCCCCCGTCCGCCAACCCCTGCCTGCCACCGACGGCGGCTTCGAGTCCTACCTCACCACCCTCGACCAAACCCCACAGCCGGAACCGTCGCCGGGTGAGGCATCCGGTCTGTGGCCTGGACAGCAAGTCGCCACCAGCCCGTCCGTTTGGCAAGGCCCACCACCACCCGGTCCGGCGTGGCATTCTCGCTGAGCAGGAGTTCGGCGTAGAAACCCATGTCGCCGTAGTGAGATCGCCTATTTGGGCGGGGTTTCCTCCTTGGGCGATGATTAGGAGGTGAGCGTGCGGCGCGTGGTGTTGGTGGTGACGTGTCTGGTTGTGGCTGGGTTGGCCGGGGTGTTCGCAGGGACGCAGTGGGATCGGGCTGACCGGGTCGCGACGGTGGCGTCAGCATTGGCCGCGGTTGCGTCGGTGGGGGTTGCGGTGTGGGCCGGGTTACCCAGAGGCGGATCGGTTCGGGTGTCCAATACCGGGGATGCGGTCGCTGGTAACGGTGGTATAGCCACGACCGGCCTGGCAGGACCGGCGACGGAGTTGGTAGGCGGCATTGAGGTGGACGGCACTGGTGATGCTGATGCGTCGGGAGGTGGAGATGCCACCTCGGGGGTCCGGCTGACCTGAACCATTGCCAGACGGGCGTGTGACGGCGTATTCGACAGAAGTAGATTCGGGGGCAACGGTGCCGGGCCGGTTGAGGCAGTCCAGGGTCAAGGTCAGTGCCACCGGTCCGGCGACGGCAACAGGTGGCGGGATCGCTGCCTCGGGCATGATCGAGAATCTCTCGATAAGGCTGGCCACGAAGGTGCGGTCTGGGTACCTGCAACAGGTACGGCGCATCGCACCGCTGGCGTTGGAAGACCGTGAAGGGGAGTTGGCGCTGCTGACGGCGTTTGCCACCGAGCCGCAGCAGGGATGCCCATATGTGTGGTGGCGTGCGGCGGCGTGGTCGGGTAAGTCAGCGTTGATGTCGTGGTTCGTGCTTCATCCACCGCCTGGGGTGCAGGTGGTGTCGTTCTTCGTCACCGCCCGCCACGCCGGCCAAAGCGACCGGACCGCGTTCATCGACGTGCTACTCGAACAGCTGGCCGAG
>DATCXL010000935.1:0-6755 GCA_036565825.1 Mycobacteriales bacterium | reverse complement strand
GCCGGTCTCGGCGACCGGGAAGTGGTTCCACCCGGTGCACTACGGCGTCGGCAAGGAAACCGGCCGGGTGGACATGGACCAGGTGCGTGACCTGGCCCGGGCCGAGCGGCCGAAGCTGATCTTCTGCGGCGGCACCGCCATCCCGCGCATCATCGACTTCGCCACGTTCGGGGAGATCGCCCGCGAGGTCGGCGCGGTGCTGGTCGCCGACATCGCCCACATCGCCGGGCTGATCGCCGGTGGGGCGCACCCCTCACCGGTCGGGCATGCCGGGGTGATCTCCACCACCACGCACAAGACCCTGCGTGGGCCGCGCGGCGCGATGCTGATGAGTGACGCCGAACATGCCAAGGCACTGGACAAGGCCGTGTTCCCCGGACTGCAGGGCGGTCCGCACAACCACACCACGGCGGCCATCGCGGTGGCGCTGCACGAGGCCGCGCAGCCAGACTTCGCCGACTACGCACACCGGGTGGTGGCCAATGCCGGGGCGTTGGCCGAGGCGCTGGTCGAGCGTGGGTTCGACCTGATCTCCGGTGGAACCGACAACCACCTCATCCTCATCGACCTGACCCGCAAGGGCATCGCCGGCAAGCCGGCGGCCAAGGCACTGGACCGGGCCGGCATCGAGCTGAACTTCAACACCGTGCCGTTCGACCCGCGCCGGCCCTGGGATCCCTCGGGCATCCGGCTGGGAACCCCGGCGGTCACCACCCGGGGACTGGGCACCGCCGAGATGGTCCGGGTCGCGGACTGGATCGACCAGGCCGTCGACGCGGCGATCCGTGGTGACGAGGCCGCCCTGGACCGCATCGCAGGTGAGGTGCGTGAGCTGGTGTCCGGCTACCCGATGCCAGGGTTCGCCCCGGAGCCGGCCTGACCGTGTCTGGAGGGGTCGCCCTGCCTGGGTGGTCCGGTGGGGCGGGCCCCGGTGGTCCGGCGGCGACCGGCAGACGTGCGGGTCCGGCTGAATATCTTGTGCGAAGACAGAACCTAACGAGGTCGGGGTCGGTCCGGTCACGCCGCCGGGGCGGGGTCGGGGCAGGACGGGTGCGGCCCGGCCGGTGCCGCCGCGGTCGGAGTCGCTCTGGTCCTGTTCGTGGTAGTCCTGCTCGACGTTGACCGACCACACGTCGTGTGCGGTGCCGTCCAGAATGTTCTGGGCTACCAGCATCGCGGTCATCATCGAGTGGTCCTGGTTGTTGTAGCGGTGCATCCCGTTGCGACCGACCGGGTACACGTTGCGGGCATGTCGGTCCAGCCAGTGCCGGATCACCTCGACGTTGGCCCGGTACTCCGGGTCGTAGACCGGGTAGGCCTTGGGCATCCGCACCACGTGACCGGCCTGCACCGTCCCCGGCGGGGTCAGGCCCAGAGCCTCCAGTTCGCCGGTGGCCATCTCGACCAGGTCGGTGTCGTCGGACTCCCACAGGGCGTCGCCCTCGGTGACGAAGTACTCCAGGCCAAGGCAGGTACGGCCGTCCTTGACCATGTACGGGGACCAGGAACCGAAGTTCTGGATCCGGCCGACCCGTGCCTGCGGGTCGTGGATGTAGATCCAGTTGTCCGGGAAGCCGGCGGCCTCGGGTACCACCAGGGCGACGGTGAGGAAGTCTCGATAGCGTAGGCCGTCCGCGGCGGCGACCACCGGATCCGGCGCCGGCGGTTCCATGGCGTGCACCAACTCCGACAGCGGCATCGACGACACCACGTGACTGACCCGGTGTCGCTCGGTGCGACCGGCCCCGGTGACACTCACCGCGACGGCCAGGTCGGACTCACGGTGCACCGTCGACACCCGGGAACCCAACTGGACCGTCCCACCCATCCGGGTGACGTGTTCGGTACAGCGTTCCCACATCATGCCCGGCCCGTACTTCGGGTACTGGAACCGCTCGATCAGGCTGACGATGTCCTGCTGGTTTCGTTTCGGCAGCACGGCGTTTTTTATGGCATTGAACAATGACATGTTCTTGATGCGCTGCGCTGCCCAGTCCGCGGTGATCGTGGTGGCCGGTACACCCCACACCTTCTCGGTGTAGGTCTTGAAGAATATCGAGTACAGGCGGTGACCGAACCGGGCCGAGACCCAACCCTCGAAGTGTGACTGGTCGCCGGGTGGACGGAATCGGGCCCAGGCGTAGGACGCGACGCAACGCAGCGCCTCGGCCGGCCCCAGGCCACGCAGCGCATTACCGGGGCGTAGCGGGTAGTCGAACAGGTGGCCGCGGTAGTAGATACGACTCATGCGGGGGCGTAGCAGAAATTCGTCCTCGTTCAGAATTTCATGCCACAGTTGTTCGACCTGTGGCACTTTCGTGAAGAATCGGTGCCCGCCCACGTCGAACCGCCAACCGTCCCGTTGGACCGTGCGGCTGATCCCACCGACCACGTCGTCGGCCTCGAAGACCGTGACCGGCGCGTGGCCCTTGGCAAGCTCGTACGCCGCGGTCAGTCCGGCCGGACCGGCCCCGATCACGACGGTGGACTCGCGGGTCTCCTGAGCCATTCCGAACAGGACCTCCCAACATGACTGGCGACAGACCTGGACAGCCCCACCCGGACGACCGCTGCCCGTGACCGGCGCGAATCCCTGTGCGCAGAATCGTGACACGTTCCGCCGCGCCCGGCTCGACGAGCGTTCCCGACTGGCCTGGGGGGCTCGTCTAGAGTGGCGGCCGGACTGGGTGAGGGGAACAATGACCGATTCCAGCGCGAAAACCTCGCCGTGGTGGCGCGGTCCATTTTTGGTACGACATCAGCCTCTCGTTCTGCTGCTTGTCGTGGCGGGTGCGCTTCGGGCTGTCGTATGGCTTTCATTACCCCCCGCCACCTGGTTCTCTGGTGACTCCTTCTCCTATGTCACCGCCGCGGTGCGTCCCGAGCCTGGCCTGTGGCGACCGTCCGGATACAGCCTTCTGCTGCTTCTTCCGCTGCGACCGGCGCACAGCCTGGCGTTGGTGACCGCCGTTCAGCACCTGCTCGGGCTGGGCGTGGGGGTGGCTGTCTACGTATTGCTGTTGCGGTACCGGGTGCCGCGCTGGGCGGCCACCCTGGCGGTGGTGCCGGTGCTGCTGGACGCCTACCTGGTGTCGACCGAGCAGATGCTGTTGTCCGAGGCGCTGTTCATTCCGCTGGTGGTGCTGGCCCTCACCCTGCTGCTGTGGAAACCAGTCGGACCCGGTGTGGTACTCGCGTCGGTTGGTGGATTGCTGCTGGGCCTGGCAGCGGTGACCCGCAGTGTCGGGCTGGCGTTGGTGGTGGTGGCCGCGGTGTTGTTGCTGGTCCGTCGGGCCGGGCTGGCAAGGGTCGCCGCGTTGTTGGTGGCCGCGGCGCTACCGGTGGGGGTGTACGCGGCCTGGTACCACCACGACTACCGGCGCTGGGGCACGTCGGCCAGCGGCGGGCTGTTCCTGTACGGGCGGGTGTCGCAGTTCGTCGACTGTGGCCGGCTCAACGGCCTGGACCCGGTGGTGCGCGCGCTGTGTCCGGCCGAGTCGGTGGGCAGTCGGCGAAGCGAGAGTTACTACGTCTTCAGCCCTCTCTCGCCGGCCCAGCGGGTGGCCGGGCCGATGACCAACCGGAACGAACTGGCCGGCCGGTTCGCCCGTCAGGCGGTCCTCAACCAACCCGGCGACTACCTGTCCGAGTGCTGGCACGCGCTGGTCACGCTGTTCTCCGCCTCGGACGACACGACCGCGGACCGGTACCTGTTGCGGGCGCAGGCCGCTGTGCCGCGTTCGGATCTACCGACGATCCACGGATACGATCACGGATCGGTCGACACCCGGCCGGATCCGCGCGGTGTTGACGCGTTGCTCGCCTACCAGTGGGTGGCGCGGGTGCCGGGGTTGGCCTGTCTGCTCGCCCTGCTGGTCGCGGGCGCGGGGGCCGCGTTCGGTCGGGATACCGACGGGCGGGGGATGCGGGGGGCCATCCTGGCGCTCGCCGGGTCGGCGGCGGTGCTGTATCTGGTTCCGGTGATGACCGTGGGCCCAGACGTACGCTACCGGTTCCCGACCGTACCGCTGTTGGCCGCCGCCGGTTGTCTGGGCCTGGCACTGCTGGTCGGGCGGGTGGTGTCCGTGCGCTGGCGTCGGGTCGCGGTGGCACACCGACCCGGACTGGTTCGCCCGGCGGCGGCCGGGGTCGACCCGACCGGACTGGAGGTCACCCGGCCGGACCTGTCTCCACTGGAGGCCGCCGGTCCGGACGGGGCTGCGCCCGGAGCCGTCGAGTCGGAAACACCCGGTCCGCCGGCCCGGTCCTCCCACGCCCACGACCAGCACGGTGCAGACCAGCAGGGTGCCGACCGGCGCGGTGAGGTGCCGCACCGCGAGCGGCAGCGTGGCGACGACCCCGACGACGGGAAACCGGGCGCGGGGAACACGGCCACGTGATGCCAGCCGCGCTGCCGTCTGGTCGCTGCCCCTGGCGCTGGCCGAAAAGGTACCTGGGGATATGTTCGCGCCATGTTGTGGTCGGGACTCGCGCGGAGTGCGCCTCGCCATCGCGTCGTCGCTGTGGTGCATCCGCCGCAGGCTCCGTTCGAACTCGCCTGCGCTTCCGAGGTCTTCGGGCTGGACCGGCCCGGGCTGCCCTCCCCGTACACGTTCGAGTTGTGCACAGAGGATCCCGGCCTCGTGCGCACGCTGGCCGGGTACGACCTTGGTGTGACCGTCGGTCTGGAGGCCCTGGACCGGGCTGACACGATCGTCGTTCCGGGCTGGCATCCGGCCGGAACCGAGGCGTCCGCGGCGGTCCTGGACGGGCTGCGGGCCGCGCACCAGGCGGGGGTCCGCATCCTGTCCATCTGCTCCGGCGCGTTCGTGCTGGCCCAGGCCGGGCTGCTCGACGGTCGGCGAGCCACCACGCACTGGCGGCTGGCCGCGGCGTTGGCCACCAGGTTCCCGCGCGTGCGGGTGGACTCCGACGTGCTCTACGTCGACCACGGCGACGTGGCCACCAGTGCCGGCACGGCTGCCGGCATCGACCTGTGCCTGCACATCGTTCGCCGCGACCACGGCGCGGCCTTCACCGCCGAGATCGCCCGGCACATGGTCATGCCACCCCATCGTGAGGGTGGCCAGTTGCAGTTCGTGTCGCCACCGGTCCGCCGTGACGACACCGATCCGCTCGCACCGCTACTGGACTGGGCGGCGGCGCGGCTACACGAACCGATCTCGGTCGCCCGGCTCGCGGCCGCGGCGGGGGTGTCTGAACGAACGATGGACCGCAGGTTCCGCGAGCGGGCCGGAGTCAGCCCCGGCCGGTGGGTGCTTGTCCAGCGTGTCACGGCCGCCCGGGTTCTGTTGGAGCAGACCACGCTGCCGGTTGACGCCGTGGCCTCCCGGGTGGGACTGGGCTCGGCGGTGAACCTGCGCCGCCACTTCCATCGCATCCTGGGCACCACCCCGGCCGCCTACCGTCGCACCTTTCGGCAACGGACCAGCCCGGTCGCGGCGGGCGGTTCGGGCCCGTCCACCGTGTAACTCGACACCGACTCCCGCGTCACGCCCGGCCGTCGGTCGTCGGTCCTCAGGTCCTCAGGTCCTCAGGTTGTCGGGTTGTCAGTCGTTGTTCGTGATCGGGCCGAGGACGAGGATGCGCACCCCGGTCTCGGTGCCCGGCTGATGGTGGGAGCCCGGGCGATAGTGCAGATACGAGCCGGCGGGGTACCGGTCCCCACCCTCGAGAAGTTCACCGCGCACGACGTAGATGTGCTCGTCTGCCTGGTGGTGGTCCACCACCGGCCACCGGGCGCCCGGGGCCATGTCATAAACCCTCGCCCACACCGCGCCGTCGGGCAACCGTCGCCGGATGATGCCAGGTACCACCTCCGTGGTGTCGACGTCATCGACCAGAACCGACTCCAGCATGTCAACCGGCGTCTGCGCACTCTGTGTCATGGGTCGATCCTCTGCGACCACCGGCCACCGGACGAGTGGCTGATCCGACATCTTTGGCGCAGATCACGCCAGGGCGACGCGTGTGGGCCACCGCACGCCGCTAACCGCGCAGCCGCAGGCCTCTGGGCGTGGCGCGGAACCCGGCCGACGCGAGTGCCTCGGCCAGCGGTGAGGCGTGCACACTGGCCCCGTCTGCACGTTCCACCGCGAGCCGGCCCAGACCGCCATCGCGTACCGTGACGGCAAGTGCGGCCGCGGCCGGCGTCAGCAGATCCACCCGGTCGGTCCAGGACAACAGGGTGCGCCCACCACGTTCCACGTACAGCACGAGCGCACCGTCGACCAACACCACCAACGCCCCCGCCTTGCGCCCGGGTCGGTGCCCCGGCGAACCCCGTTGCCCCGGCTGTGCCGGTGTCGCCCCGTCGGCTCCGTCAGTGTTGTCGACACGCACCGGCCGGTCCGGCCAACCCAGCGCCGCCCCGTACGGGTTGGCCGGGTCGGTCGCGGCCAACACGATCGCGGGCGTCGGTTCACGCCGTGGCGCGGCGTGCCCGCGGATCCGGTCAACCGCCCCGGGTAGGGCGAACTGCGCGGCACCCAGCGACTCGACGAAGTAGCCACGCCGCACCCACCCGGCCTCCTCCATCGCCCGCAGCACCGGGTACACCGAGGCGAACCCACCCGGTACCCGCTCGGAGCCCACCGCGCCACGGGTCAGTACCCCGTGCCGGTCCAGCAGCACCTCGGCCAGCGCGTGTGTCCGCCTGGTCGTGTCGGTGTCCCGGACCGGCAGCAGCGACCACCGCCCGGCCAACGTCGGTGGGGCGATACGGCCGGCCGGCA
>DATCXL010000930.1:0-2811 GCA_036565825.1 Mycobacteriales bacterium | reverse complement strand
CACGCACTGGGGCAGGCGGCCGACACCGCCCGGCGGCGTCGCTTCGGGCCGACCGCGCACATCGCGACCTACATCATCGACCGCAACATCAACTACACCAACGTGTGTGTGACGGCGTGTAAGTTCTGCGCCTTCTACCGGGCCCCCGGTCACGCCGAGGGATGGACCCACCCGGTGGAGGAGATCCTGCGTCGGTGCGGCGAGGCGGTCGAACTGGGTGCCACCCAGATCATGCTGCAGGGCGGCCACAATCCAGACCTGGGTATCGAGTGGTACGAGCAGACCTTCGGTGCGATCAGGGCGGCCTACCCGACGCTGGCCCTGCACTCGTTGGGCGGCTCGGAGGTGGTGCACATCGCGCGCACGTCCGGACTGGACGTGCGGACCGTCATCGAACGACTGCATGCCGCCGGGTTGGACTCGTTCGCCGGGGCGGGCGCGGAGATCCTGGTCGGGCGGGCCCGCCGGGCCATCGCGCCGCTGAAGGAGTCCGGCGAGATCTGGCTGTCGGTCATGGAGACCGCACACCAGGTCGGGCTGGAGTCCACCGCCACGTTCATGATGGGCACCGGCGAGTCCAACGCCGAACGAATCGAACACCTGCGCATGATCAGGGACGTACAGGACCGCACCGGCGGTTTCCGGTCGTTCATCCCGTGGACCTACCAGCCAGAGAACAACCACCTCAAGGGCCGTACCCAGGCGACGTCGCTGGAGTACCTGCGGCTGATCGCGGTGGCCCGGTTGTTCTTCGACAACATCGTGCATCTGCAGGGTTCCTGGCTGACCACCGGCAAGGACGTCGGTCAGCTCACCCTGCACGTGGGCGCCGACGATCTGGGTTCGGTGATGCTGGAGGAGAACGTGGTGTCCAGCGCGGGCGCCCGACACCGATCGAACCTGGCGGAACTGGTGAGCCTGATCCGCACCGCCGGTCGGGTACCGGCCCAGCGCGACACCCTCTACAACCACATCCGGGTGCACCACACCCCGGCTGACGACCCGACCGACGAACGGGTGGTGTCGCACTTCTCGTCCACGGTGACCGGCGCGGCCCGCCGCATCCTGCCACTGGCCCAGACTGCCGGCACCGTCGACGCGCCCTGATCCGGTGCGATGACCACGCCCCGACCGGCTGCCGCGCCGCGCCGCACCACCCTGCACCGCGCCCCGGTGGTACTGCCGATGTGTGCCGAACCGATCCGGGACGGCGCTGTCGCGGTGCGTGACGGACTGGTCGACTGGGTCGGGCCGGCGTCGGCGTACCGGGGAGAGGCCGAGCGGACGCACGACTGGCCAGGGGTGCTCACCCCCGGCCTGGTCAACGCGCACTCGCACCTGCAGTACACCGACTTCGCCGACCTGGCCACCGGCGGCGTGCCGTTCCCCGAATGGCTGATCCGGCTGGTCCGCAGACGCCGCACGTTCACCGAACAACAGTGGCGGGACAGCGCCACCCGTGGCGTGCGGGCCGTGCTGGCGTCGGGGACGACCTGTGTGGCCGACGTGGTGACCGACCCGTGCGTGCTCGAACCGTTGCGGCGTTCCGGGTTGGCGGGGATCGCCTACGTGGAGGTGGTCGGCGCCGACGACCAGTCCTGGGCGGCCCACCTGCGTGCGCTGCTGTTGTCCACTCTGGACGGCGCGCCCGACGGCGTACCGGAGTACCCCGGGATGGGTGTGTCGCCACACACCCCCTACACGGTGGGCACCACGGTGTTCGCGGAGTGCGTGCGGGTGGCCCGCGAGCGGGGCCTGCGGCTGCACCCGCACCTGGCTGAGACCACCGCAGAGGCGGAGTTCGTACTGGCCGGCACCGGGCCGTTCGCCGACAACGCCCGGGCGGTGGGTTGGGCGCTCGAACTGGTCCGCGACGGCGGCAGCGGACTGACTCCGGCTCGCTACCTGGACTCCCTGGGCGCGTTGGGCCCGGACGTGCACGTCGCGCACGGCGTGCACCTGGACCAGGCCGACCGGGCGCTGCTGCGCGAGCGCGGCACCGCGGTGGCGCTGTGTGTGCGGTCCAACGAGATCCTCCAGGCCGGCGAACCACCGGTGGCCGCCTACCGGGCCGAGGGCGGTCCGGTCGCGGTCGGCACCGACTCACTGGCCTCCACGCCGTCGCTGGACCTGCTCGCCGAACTGGCCGCGTTGCGCCGGGTCGCGCTGCGGCAGGGTTCACCGGAGCGAGGGCTGGACCGCTGGCTGGTGCGGGCGGCCACCGTCGGCGGAGCGCGTGCACTCGGGTTGGACCGGGGCGCGAATCCCCTTGGAGTGCTGCGGGTCGGGGCGCGAGCCGACCTGGCCGCCTTCGACGTGCCGACCGGTCCGGACCCCTACGCCACGCTGGTGGCCGGTGGTGCCGGCCGGTGTGTGGCTACCGTGCTGGCCGGCCGGGTGGTACATCCCGGCGTCGGGGTGGGCCAGGTACCCGGCCATCCCGTGGCACTGCCCGCGCCTGTGGTGTCCGGCCGGCCCGCGGCATCTGTGCTGAGCCCGATCGACCCGGATGGAGCCCCGGCGTGACCAAAGCGTCCCTGGACAAGGAACCGCGCGAGGTCGCCGCCATGTTCGACGGTGTGGCCCGACGCTACGACCTGACCAACACGGTGTTGTCCTTCGGGCAGGACCGGTCCTGGCGGCGGATCACCCGGGAGGCGCTGGCGCCGGCGCCGGGGGAACGGGTGTTGGACCTGGCCGCCGGCACCGCGGTGTCCACGGTGGAGCTCGCCCGTTCCGGGGCCTACTGCGTGGCCTGTGACTTCTCCCTGGGGATGTTGCGTGAGGGCCGCGGCAGAGGGGTGCCACTGG
>DATCXL010000905.1:0-2077 GCA_036565825.1 Mycobacteriales bacterium | reverse complement strand
CTTCGCCGCCACCTGGGAGTACGGCGGGGAGGTGACCTGGATCGAGGTCCGACTGTCAGTCGAGTCGGAGGGCCGCACGCGGTTCGAACTGGAGCACATCGCTCATGTCGACGACGAACGGTGGGCCGAGTTCGGTCCCGGTGCCGTCGGAGTTGGCTGGGACATGGGATTGATGGGTCTGGCCACCCACCTGTCGTCTGGCCAGGCCGTCGACCCGGCAGAGAGCGCGGCCTGGCTGGCCTCGAACGAGGGCCGACGGTTTGTAACGCTGGCCAGCCAGCGGTGGTGCGACGCCAGCGTCGCGGCCGGTACGGACGAGGTCGCCGCCCGGGCCGCGGCGGATCGGACCACGGCGGCGTACACCGGCATCGCCCCCGGGTAGTCGCCCATCGGCTGCCGACCGGCCGCGGACCTGCTGCGGACCTGCTGCTGGTTTTCCGGTATCCACCGATCCACCGAGCCGTCGATCCAGCGGTCTCCGTGGCACCTCGCGCGCAGGCTGGGCGATGGAACCGGCATGGCCCAGATAGATTGCGGGCATGGATGGTGGCGTACCCAACGAGGTGGACCCGATGACTCTGGAGCGGACGTACGTGGGCGACCACGCCGCCCAACTGCATTCCGACCTGGACGAGTGGCTGCGGATTCCGTCGATCAGCGCCGACCCGGACCGGGCCGGCGACGTGCGGCGCAGTGCCGAGTGGCTGGCCGCCGCGCTTGGTCGCACCGGCTTTCCCACCGTGGAGATCTGGTCGACCCCGGGTGCGCCGGCGGTGTTCGCCGAGTGGCCCAGCGAGGATGCCGACGCGCCCGTCGTGTTGGTCTATGGCCACCACGACGTACAGCCGGTCGACCCGGAGGAACTGTGGGAGACCCCGCCGTTCGAGCCGACGGTGCGCGGCGAGGAACTGTTCGCCCGGGGCGCCTCTGACGACAAGGGACAGGTGCTGTTCCACCTGCTCGGGTTGCGCGCCCACCTGCTGGCCACCGGCCGGGAAACCCCCGCGGTCACCCTGAAGTTCCTGGTCGAGGGCGAGGAGGAGTCCGGTTCGCCGAACTTCGCCGCGCTACTGGCCGAGCGGGCCGACCGCCTGCGCTGCGACGTCGTGGTGGTCACCGACACCGGGGTGTTCGCCCGGGACACTCCGAGCATCGTCACCGGGATGCGCGGGGTCACCGACTGCGAGATCCATCTGCACGGACCCGACGTCGACCTGCACTCCGGGTCGTTCGGCGGCGCGGTGCCCAACCCGCTGACCGCCATGTGCCGGTTGCTGGCCGCGCTGCACGACCAGGACGGCCGGGTCCAGTTGCCCGGGTACTACGACCGGGTGCGGCCGCTCACCGACGCCGAACGGGAGTCGTTCGCCGCACTGCCCTTCGACGAGAAGCAGTGGATGACCCAGACCGCGCAGTCGCGCGGCCTGGCCGGCGAGGCCGGATTCTCCACCCTGGAACGGCTCTGGGCTCGCCCCACCGCCGAGATCAACGGCATGTGGGGTGGATACACCGGTCCGGGCGGCAAGACCATCGTGCCGACCGACGCCTACGCCAAACTGTCCTTCCGGATGGTGGCCGACCAGGACCCCGCACTGGTGCAGCAGTCGGTTCGCGACTTCGTCGCCGAACACCTGCCCGAGGGCGTTGACGCGCAGGTCACCTTCTCCGGCCGGGGCGTCAGGGCTTCGCTGACCTCGGTTGACCATCCCGCCGTGGCCGCCGCCGTCCGCGCGATGCGTCGGGCCTTCGAGACCGACGTGTTGTTCACCCGCGAGGGCGGAAGCGGACCCGAGGCCGATCTGGCCGAGGTGCTGGAGGCACCGCTGGTGTTCCTCGGTGTGGCGCTGCCCGACGACCACATCCACTCCCCGAACGAGCGGGTGGTGTTGCCGATGTTGCTCAAGGGCGCCGAGGCCGCGGCGTACCTGTGGACCGAGTTGTCGCAACCGCGGACATGACGACATGACCTCGCCGCGGCCGCCCGGTTGGTACGCCGATCCCGACGGCGTGGGCGGGCGGCTGCGGTGGTGGGACGGCCAGGAGTGGACCGCGATGACCCTGCCGGTCGTCCCATCGG
>DATCXL010000902.1:0-4058 GCA_036565825.1 Mycobacteriales bacterium | reverse complement strand
GGCGACGGGCCCCCCTTTGACGCGGCCACGCTACTGGCCACCCCGGGCATCGACCTCGACCGGATCCGGCGTCAGGTCCAGGCACAGTTCGGGCCCGATGCCATGCACGAGCTCCACACCAGCGCCGTCGACTGGGGGCCGCGCCCCGCGGACCGCTCGGCGACCTCGGCCTCAGCCGGCAGCTCAAGAGTGTCCTCGACAACGTCCTGGGACACTGCTGGGACACTGCTGGGACACCGCGCCACCCCACCTGCACGAACACCTGCTACTCAGCGCTCTGGACAGTCACAGTCCGGCGTTGACTGCGGTACTCCACGAGCTCGACGCCCCCGTGCCGCCGCTGCGCGCCGCGGTCACCGCACAACTACGGCTCGCCAGCTAGCCCAGAGGGGAGACCGCAGCGAGCTGTCCGGTTGCCTGCCAATGGGGTTTGCGCCGGCCCGCCAGCGGGCGGCACTGCCGACCCGGACAGCCGGTCTGGCCGGTCTGGCCGGTCTGGCCGCTCCGGTTGCGGGCCACCGGTCGGTTGGCCCGGGCGGTGCCGCTCGGTGATCGCCGTACTCATATCGGGCGGTACCCGGTCGGGACGGCATGATCGCCAGCCGGGCTAAACTGGTGGGGTGGATCCCTCCGCCCTCGACCCTCCCCCGCGCGAGGAGTGCGGTGTATTCGGTGTCTGGGCACCCGGTGAGCAGGTCTCCAAGCTCGCCTACTTCGGCCTGTACGCGCTGCAGCACCGGGGCCAGGAGGCGGCCGGGATCGCGGTCAGCGACGGCAGCAGCGTGGTGGTCTACAAGGACCTCGGCCTGGTCGCCCAGGTGTTCGACGAGGTCACCCTGGAAAGCCTGCGCGGACACATGGCGGTTGGCCACACCCGATACTCCACCACCGGCGGCTCCACCTGGGAGAACGCCCAGCCGACGTTCCGCACCACCCACGCCGGTACCGGTCTGGCGCTGGGGCACAACGGCAACCTGGTCAACACCACCGAACTCGCCCAGCGTGCGGCCGAACACGGCGTCGCGGGTGTGACCCCGGCCACCACCGACTCCGACCTGATCACCGGCCTGCTGGCCGCCTACCCGGACAAGTCCGTGGAGGCCGCCGCGCTGGACCTGCTGCCGACCCTGCGCGGCGCGTTCTCGCTGGTGTTCATGGATGAGCACACCCTGTACGCCGCCCGCGACCCGTACGGGGTGCACCCACTGGTGCTGGGGCGGCTGGAACGCGGTTGGGTGGTGGCCAGCGAGACCGCCGCGCTGGACATCGTCGGCGCGTCGGTGGTGCGTGAGGTCGAACCGGGCGAGCTACTGTCCATCGACGTCGACGGGTTGCGCTCGGAGCGGTTCGCCCCGGCCAAACCCAAGGGTTGCCTGTTCGAGTACGTGTACCTGGCCCGGCCGGACACCACCATCGGCGGGCGTGGGGTGTACGCCACCAGGGTCGAGGTCGGCCGACGGCTGGCCCGGGAACACCCGGTACAGGCCGACCTGGTCATCCCGGTGCCCGAGTCGGGCACCCCGGCCGCCATCGGGTACGCCGAGGAGTCCGGTATCCCCTACGGCCAGGGCCTGGTGAAGAACTCCTACGTGGGACGCACGTTCATCCAGCCGTCCCAGACGATTCGCCAGTTGGGCATCCGACTCAAACTCAACCCCCTGCGGGACGTGATCCGCGGCCGGCGGTTGGTGGTGGTGGACGACTCGATCGTGCGGGGCAACACCCAGCGGGCCCTGGTGCGGATGCTGCGGGAGGCCGGTGCGCTGGCGGTACACGTGCGCATCTCCTCGCCACCGGTGCGGTGGCCCTGTTTCTACGGAATCGACTTCGCCAGCCGGGCCGAACTGATCGCCGGCGCGCTGGATGTCGAGGGGGTGCGCGCGTCCATCGGCGCGGACTCGCTCGGCTACGTCTCCCTGGATGGACTGATCGCCGCCTCCGAACAACCGCGTAACCGGTTGTGTCGGGCCTGTTTCGACGGCGAGTATCCGATCCCACTGCCAGCGCCGGAACTGGTCGGCAAGCACGTGCTGGAGGGGATCGGTCAGCGGGTGACGGGTGGTGGCCTGACCGGCCGCGACCTCGTCGGCCGACGGAAGGGCTCTGCTGAACCACAGGCCGAGTCGACTGTCGCTCCGGTACTGCCGGCCGGCGTTGGCGCCGAGGACGCCCTACGCCGGCCCTGAGCGCCTCGGGCGGCCGCGACATCCGGTCGCGGCCCGCCGGTGACGTGCTGGCGAACGTGACAGGCGGCCGAGGAGCGCAGCCCCGGACCCTTCCGGGCGTTAGTACCGGTGGCAGGACCCGAAACGGGTCCCCACAGGCCGCAGTGCCGCGGCCGGCGTTCACCCTCCCGGAGCGCTGTCCCAGCGGCGCTCCCACGACAGTAAGGAGACTCAGGATGGCCGTCCGCCTGGACCCGTCGCTCGGCTCGATCTACGCCGGGGTGCTGTCCCGCAACCCGGGCGAGACGGAGTACCACCAGGCCGTACTGGAGGTGTTGGACTGCCTGAGCGGGGTGCTGGCACGACATCCGGAGTACGCCGAGGCGCGCATCATCGAACGGATCTGTGAGCCGGAGCGGCAGATCATCTTCCGGGTGCCCTGGATCGACGACGCCGGCCACATCCAGGTGAACCGGGGCTTCCGGGTGGAGTTCAACTCCGCACTCGGCCCGTACAAGGGTGGACTGCGTTTCCACCCGTCGGTCTATCTGGGCATCATCAAGTTCCTCGGGTTCGAGCAGATCTTCAAGAACTCGCTCACCGGGATGCCGATCGGCGGCGCGAAGGGCGGCTCGGACTTTGACCCGAAGGGCCGGTCGGACCGCGAGGTGATGCGGTTCTGTCAGTCGTTCATGACCGAGCTGTACCGGCATCTTGGTGAGCACACCGACGTGCCGGCCGGTGACATCGGGGTGGGTGCCCGTGAGATCGGTTACCTGTTCGGCCAGTACAAGCGCATCACCAACCGCTACGAGTCCGGCGTGCTCACCGGCAAGGGACTGGGCTGGGGTGGCGCGCGGGTGCGTACCGAGGCCACCGGCTACGGCTGCGCATACTTTGTACAGGAGATGCTCGGTGTGCGGGGCGACTCCCTCGACGGCAAGACCGTGGTGGTGTCCGGCTCGGGCAACGTGGCGCTCTACTCGATCGAGAAGGTCCACCAACTCGGTGGCCGGGTGGTGGCCTGCTCGGACTCTGGCGGGTACGTACTGCATGACAAGGGCATCGACCTGGACCTGCTCAAGCAGATCAAGGAGGTCGAGCGGGGCCGGGTGGCCGACTATGCCGAGCGGGTCGGCGCGGACGCCAGGTACGTGCCGGCCGGGCGGATCTGGCAGGTGCCGTGCCAGGTCGCACTGCCCTCGGCGACCCAGAACGAGTTGGACGAGCAGGACGCGCGCAGCCTGGTCGGCAACGGATGCCTGGCGGTCGGGGAGGGCGCGAACATGCCGTGCACACCCGCCGCAGCGAGGGTCTTCCGGGAGGCCGGAGTGGCCTTCGGGCCGGGCAAGGCAGCCAACGCGGGCGGGGTGGCCACCTCGGCCCTGGAGATGCAGCAGAACGCGATGCGTGACTCGTGGTCGTTCGAGTACACCGAACAGCGACTGGCTCGCATCATGAGCGACATCCACGCCCGCTGCTACGCGACCTCCGAAGAGTACGGCGAACCGGGCAACTACGTGCTCGGTGCGAACATCGCCGGGTTCGTCACGGTCGCCGACGCCATGCTGGCGCACGGTGTGATCTGAGAGACAGCGAGGTGCTGGAGGTGTGCTCGCACACCTCCAGCACATGCTGAACCTGCTGGCTCACCGGCTCGCGCGATCGCAGGAGCATGCGCGATCACGCCGACCGTCATCCACCGGACCAAGATCGGACCGGTAGCCGGCAAGTGGGTGTGTCCTCCGCTATCGGGAGGACGCCCAACGGTCATCGTCGTACTCATCTTCGTGAACCTCGTCGTGGTCACCGGTGGACGGCGACGAGGAGCCGGAGAGCTCGCGCTGCAGGGCGGACAGGTCGGTGTTCGGGGAGCTGTACTTCAGCTCACGG
>DATCXL010000876.1:0-2157 GCA_036565825.1 Mycobacteriales bacterium | reverse complement strand
GTGGCGCCGGGGTCGGGTACTGATCGCCGGCGACGCGGCACACCAGATGCCACCGTTCGCCGGCCAGGGGTTGGCCGCCGGGGTGCGCGACGTGGCCAACCTGGCGTGGAAGCTTGACCTGGTGTTGGCCGGGCGGGCCGGCGAGGAGATCCTGGACAGTTACCCGTCCGAGCGGCTGGCGCACCTGCGCATCGCGATGACGGTGTCGGTGGAACTGGGCCGGGTGATCTGCGTGCTGGACCCGGAGGCGGCGGCAACCCGGGACGCCGGGATGCTGGCCGCAAGGGCCGGCGGGGCCCAGGCGGTGCAACCACCACCGCAGCCCGGGCTGGGCGAGGGACTGATCCTGGCCGGTGACCCGCTGGCCGGCCAGCCGTTCCCGCAGGGCCTGGTCGGTCCGGATCGGCGACGGTTCGATGACGTGGTGGCGGCCCGGCCGCTGCTGGTTGCCATGGGTGATCTGCCCGGGGCCGTGCCCGACCGCCTCGCCGAGGTGAACCTCGCCCGAGTGGGTGATCCGGACGGTTTCTACGCCCGGTGGTTCGG
Source organism: Mycobacteriales bacterium (assembly GCA_036565825.1). Taxonomy (GTDB): domain Bacteria; phylum Actinomycetota; class Actinomycetes; order Mycobacteriales; family DASULA01; genus DASULA01. The sequence goes on along the minus strand of DATCXL010000876.1, from coordinate 1,611 downwards.
CGAGCACGGGCGGGGCGTGGTGCTGGTCCGCCCGGACCGGTATGTGTTCGGCAGCGCCTCGGATGCTGGTGGCGCGGTCGAGCTGGCCCGCCGATGGAACACCGCCCTCGGCGCGGGGTAGGCCGTCCGGGATACTCGTATGTCGGCAATGTCCCCCGACCGAGGAGATCCACCTATGAGCGCCACCGAGAAGTTGCTTGCCAACGCCGAACAGTATGCGGCTGGATTCTCCGATTCTGGGCTGTCTGCGCCACCGGCCACCGGGGTCGCCGTGGTGGCGTGCATGGACGCCCGGGTGAACCCCTACGCCATCCTGGGTCTGGCCGAGGGGGACGCGCACGTGATCCGTAACGCCGGCGGGGTGGTCACCGCCGACGTGCGGCGCAGCCTGGCAATCAGCCAGCGGCTGTTGGGCACCACCGAGATCATGCTGATCCACCACTCCGGCTGCGGGATGACCTCCTTCACCGACGCGCAGTTCGCCGAGGAGATCGAGCAGGACACCGGAATCCGGCCGGACTGGGCGGCCGAGTCGTTCGCCGACGTGGCCGGTGACGTGCGTCAGTCCATCGCCCGGTTGAAGGCCGACCCGCTGCTCCCGCACACCGACGCGATCCGCGGCTTCGTCTTCGACGTCACCACCGGCGCCCTGACCGAGGTGAACTGAAACACCGCCCTACCGCCCCGCGGGGGAGCGCCAGGAGCGTTCCCTCAGGGGCGGGTGGCGGTGGTGCCTCGAAGGATGCGAGCGATGTCGGGGACCGCGTCGAGCGTGCCAGAGGCTACGGCGGTGACGAGTTCGTATGCAGCGTCGTTGGTCAGGGTGAGGCGTCGACCGTTGAGGCCGTAGAAGGCGATCATGCCGGCCAGGCCGAGCCTTTTGTTCCCATCGATGAGCGTGTGGTTTCTGGTTAGGGAGTGCAGCAGTGCGGCTGCCTTCTCGTCGAGTGTGGGATAGGCATCGCGGCCGAAGGCGGTGGCCTGGGGGCGTGCGAGGGCCGATTCGAGGAGGCCCACGTCACGGATCGAGACATCGATCCCGAGGGCCCGTTCGGCGATATGGAGTAGTTCGGGCAGCGTGAGGTAGATCATTCACCCAGCCGACGCAGAGCTTCGGCGTATCGGGGGATCTCCTCGTCGAGGACCTGGTCAAGGAGGTCGGCGCGGCTGTGTTGTTCGACGTACTCACGGATCGCCTGACGCGCGACGTCCTGCATCGAGCGGTGTTCCCGTCGGGCGCGGTGACGGAGCGCCTCTGACTCCTCATCGGTCAGTCGTAGGGTCATCGGCATACCGTAATGATACCATGGGTGATACCGTAGCGGTATCGGCCAAGGACGAACGCACTGCCTCCGCACGCCGCCACCGGGCGCTCAGGTAGGTGGTCAGGGCAGCACGTGCCAGGCGTCCAGGGCATGGCCGATGACCCGGCGGGTCGCGCACGGCCAGCCGACCGGGCGGAGCCGGGTCGCACACGCCCGGCAGCGCGGCTGACCGACGCCCGCGGAGACGAGTGACCGTCCCAGGCCGACCGGCCCCGGTTGGCGGGCGTGCAGGTCCAACACCGCGATGAGTCCGGCGCTGGTGGCAGCCAGGTCCCGGTGCACCGGG
>DATCXL010000837.1:0-2209 GCA_036565825.1 Mycobacteriales bacterium | reverse complement strand
CGGGTTGACGGTGCGGTCCGGCACGACGCCGTGCGACACCTGACCTACCTGGGCCTGCTGGCCGGTTGTCTGCTCGGCACCGCCCCACTGGAGATCTGGCTGCGTACCCGGGTGTACGCCCGGACCAGGCGCTGGCTGTTGGCAGTGTTGCCGACGTTCGCGATCTTCGCCGGCTGGGACCTGTACGCCATCGCCAGGCAGCACTGGTCCTATCAGCGCGAGTGGATGTCCGGGGTGGTGTTGCCCGGCGGGCTGCCGCTGGAGGAGGCGCTGTTCTTCGTGGTGGTGCCCACCTGCGCGATCCTGGCGTTCGAGGCGGTGCGTGCGGTGAAGGGTTGGCCGGCCGGCGACGAACCCGACCCGGGCGGCCCCGATCCGGCTGGCCATACCGACCCGGTTGACCCGGCAGGGGGCGTTTCCACGCCGGAATCCGCCGGGGGTTCGCGGTGAGTTACACCGCACTGGCCGTTGTGGCCGTGGCCGGTGCCGTGCTGGTCGACCTGGCCGTGTTGCGGACCCGGTTGCTGGGCCGGCGACTGTACTGGACCGCCTACGGCATCGTGTTGTTCTTCCAACTGCTGATGAACGGGGTGCTCACCGGCCTGCCGGTGGTCAGCTACGACCCGGGCGCGATTCTTGGCGTGCGGATCGCGTTCGCACCGGTGGAGGACCTGCTGTTCGGTTTCGCCATGGTCACCCTCACCCTGTCCACCTGGGTCTGGCTCGGCCGCCGTCGACCAGACGAGACGCGCCGAGAGAAGTGAGACGTCCGGCGCCATTTTTCGTCTCACTTCCCTCGACATGTTTGGGAACGGTGGATGCTTCTGGTGGGCACATAAAGTTCTTGATGCTCGTTTGACCGCGAGGGGGATGCGGTGGATTCGATCGTGGGGACGGTCGGGACGGCGCTGGTCAGGACGGTGTTACTCGGGGCGGTGGCCCCCGCACGGCAGCGGGCACGCGGGCGGTGACAGCCACCGGGGGACAGGACCGGGATCTGCCCGCGACGGAGTCCGGACAGGACAGCGTGCACCTGGAGGCGCACGCCTCGGGCGAGGCCCGGATTTTCCAGGCTGGTCGGGACCAACACCTTCACTACGGCGACGGTGTGCGGACCCGGCGGCGGGTGGAGTCGGGTACCGCGACACAGGAATGTCCCTACCCCGGCCTGGCCGCGTTCGGTCGCGAGCAGGCGCGATGGTTCTTCGGTCGGGATGCACTGGTCGCGGAGTTGATCTCCCGCCTCGACGAACGTCTACGGGTCGGCGGGGTGCAGGTGGTGGTGGCACCGTCGGGTGCCGGGAAGTCCTCGTTGTTGCGTGCCGGCGTGCTGCCCAGGTTGGACCAGGGGGTCCTGCCGGGATCGGACCGGTGGCCGAAGCTGGTGTTCACGCCCACCGCGAACCCGCTGCGGGCCCTGGCCGTCCATCTCGCGTCGCTCACCGGAGCCGACCCGGTGGCCGTGGCCGAGGAGGTCGCGGCCGACCCGACCCGGTGCGTGTCGATGCTGCGGGCGGCGCTGCGACCCGACCTCGACGGCGATGACGTGGACGTACGGGTCGTCGTGGTGGTGGACCAGTTCGAGGAACTGTTCACCCTGTGCACCGACGATGCGCAACGGAACTCGTTCGTCGAACTGCTCAGCCAGATCGCCGGCCCGCCGCCGGGTACTGGTGAACGGCCGGTGGCGTTGGTCGTGGTGGGTGTACGGGCGGACTTCTACGCGGCCTGCGCCAACCACCAGCGACTGCGCGCCGCGTTACAGGACAGCCCGCTGGTGGTCGGGCCGATGTCGGAGGTCGAACTGCGCGAGGCGATCCTCTACCCGGCGCAGGACGTGGGCCTGGACATCGAGCCCGGTCTGGTCGAACTGCTCCTGCGAGACCTGGGAGCCACGACCCCCGGTGACGGCGACACGGCCGACTACGAGGCCGGTCGACTCCCACTGCTGGCGCACGCGCTGCGGGCAAGTTGGCAACAGCGTCACGGTGCCACCCTGACCGTGGCCGGATACCAGGCCACCGGCGGTATCCAGCGCGCCATCGCGACCACCGCCGACCGGGTCTTCTCCAGCCTGGACGCCGCCGGCCAGCACATCGCCCAGTCCCTGTTCCTACGCCTGACCAAGATCGGGGACAGCACCGAGGACACCCGCCGGCGGCTGTCCCGTTCGGATCTGGTCGGCACGGGTGCCGATGCGGCCGCGACA
>DATCXL010000795.1:0-2504 GCA_036565825.1 Mycobacteriales bacterium | reverse complement strand
CTGGCCTGGAGCGACGGCCCGCGCCCGGAGGTGACCCGCACGGTGTCCTACCGCAACGACTCGACCGGGCCGGTCACCCTCGATCTGGCCACCCAGGTGACCGACACCGGGGCCCCGCCGCACCATGCCGCGACGCTGACCGTCACGCCGACCCGGCTCACCGTGCCGGCAGGCGCCTCGGCCAGTGCCACGGTGACAATGGACCCCGACGCCACCCCGCCGGGCACCTACGCCGGCTACCTGACCGCGCGGACTGCCAACAGGACGGTCCTACGCGGCACCGTCGGGTTCACCGTGGACGGGCCCCGGTACCAGCTACATTTCGAGGCGTCCGACCGGTCCGGCCAGCGGCCCGTGGGCATCAACCCGGTCCAGATCTGGAACCTCGACACCGGTGAGCTGAGTTCGGCAGCACTGATCGGTGGCGCCCGCACCGTGGAGGTGCCGGCCGGCCGGTACGCGGTGATGGCCTACCTGCACCTGGCGACCGGCGACGAACTACCGCGCGGCATCGCGGTGGTGGGCGATCCCGAACTGCGCGTCGCCGGGGAGACCACGGTGCGGCTGGACGCACGGGCCGCACACGAGTTCGGATTGCACACCCAGGACACGACGCAGAAGGAGGGTTACATACTGGCCTGGCAGCGCACCGCCGGCACGCGTTCGGTGCTCACCGGCTTCGGGGCACCCGGATGGATCTCGCAGGTCTACGCCGCCCCCACCGACCCGGTCTCGACGGGAACGTTCCGTTTCTTCAGCCGCTGGGACCTCGACGCGGTACCGCTCACCGCGCGGGTGTCCGGCCAGCCTGGTGTCATCCTCCCGCCACCGTCACCGGTGGACGATGCTCCTCGGTTGGACGGACACCATCGGCTGGCACTGGTCGACGCCGGCCTGGGCCGCACCGAGGACTTCGCCCATCTTGACGCGCGGGGTAAGGCGGTGCTGGTCATCCGCCACAACACCGGGGAGGACAGCGACACCCCGGTGCAGTTGCGCAACGCGGCAGCGGCCGGCGCCGCCGTCGTGCTGCTCAGCAGCGACCGCCCCGGCCCGTACCGGGACGGGAGCGACGCGACGGTGCCCGCGTACACCGTCGAACAGGACACCGGACAGCGACTGCGTGAGCTGCTGGCCGACGAGGTGGGGGTCACCCTGGACCTGGTCGGAATCGCCGAGAGCCCGTTCCGCTACGACCTGATGCTGACCGAGACCGACCAGATCCCGGCCGACCTGAACCACGACCTGAGCCGGAAGAACCTGGCCCGCGTCGCGGTCGACTATCACGCACACACCGACCAAATGGCCGCATCCGCCGGGCGGATGTCATTTCCATCCGGTGTGGACATCGCATTCGAGCTCCAACGCCAGGTGCGCCCACCGCTGCACCGCACCGAGTACCTGAGCACCGGCGGAACCCAGTGGGTAGCTCACACGGTGGCTGACACCTGGGACTGGCTGGGGCACATGTACAGCCTGCCTCGGCAGTACCAGGCGGGCCAGCGGGACCACGAGGTGTGGTTCCCGGCGATCACCCGGCCGGCGCTTCCGGCGGCGCAACCTGACGTCGCGCACGGCGCACCGGTCAGCCGGTTCGGTGACGCCATCCGGGTCACCATGCCGCAGCATTCCGACGGCGCCGCCGACCACTACGGTTTCGCCGACCCGTGGTCGGAGACCACCGAACTCACCCTTACCCGCGACGGGCACACCCTCGGACGGTCGAACACGCCGATCACCCAGTTCGACGTTCCCGGTGACCCGGGCGACTACCGGATGACCATGTACTCGGCTCGCACCCAGCCGTTGCACCGCGACTGGTGGACGACGTCGACCGTTACGACCACCACCTGGACGTTCGGGTCGGACCGGCCGGCACCGGGCCGGTACGCCGTTCTCCCGCTGTTGCAGGTGGACTACGAGTTGGCCACCGACTCGCACAACCAGGTCCCGGCCGGCCACCCGGCTCGGCTCGGACTGCGCGTCGGCTACCAACCTGGATACCAGTCTGACCAGCGTGACGGTGGCGCCGGGCAGTCGGTCAACACACAGGCCGCGGTGTCCTTCGACGACGGAAAGACCTGGCGGCCGCTCGCAGTGCGTCGCACGGCGGATGGGGCGTTCACGGTGATGTTGCCGAGGGCACCGGCCGGGGCCGGGTTCGGGTCGTTGCGGGTGACCGCCAGCGACCAGAGCGGCAACCGGTTGGAGCAGACCATCGAACGGGCCTACCGGATCGCGCCATCACGGTGACCGCACCCGGCTCGACCTGACCCTCCGTCCAACCGCGACAACCACAGCAACCCGGCGGGTGCGGCAGACCAACGCCGCGCCCGCCGGGTGGACGAGACCGGACCAGTAGTTCCTTCCCCCCGTAAGGAGGCCCGATGCGACCTCGTGTCGCAGCAACCCTCACCCTGGCCATGGCACTCGCCGCCGCCCTGGCCGTGTCCCCGGCCACCACCCCCGCGCAGGCCGCGCCGCCCGGTGGGCCCACCGCGACC
>DATCXL010000793.1:0-5611 GCA_036565825.1 Mycobacteriales bacterium | reverse complement strand
CGGCGGGAGATGCTGGCCGAGGCGGTGGTGGTGATGCGTCGCCTGTGGTCCGGTCGCAACGTCAACCACCGCGGTACGCACTACCGGGTCAGCGAGGCGCAACTGTTCACCGTGCCCGAGCAGCCACCGCCGGTGTACATCTCCGCGTTCCGGTCGCGTTCGGCCGCGCTGGCCGGCCAGATCGGCGACGGGATGATATCGGTGCTGCCCGACCGGGCACTGATCGACGCGTTCCGTGACTCCGGGGGCGAGGGAAAGATCGTCCAGGGTGGGAGCAAGGTGTGCTACGGCACCGACGAGGCCCAGGCACGCCACACCGCCCATCGGGTGTGGGGTAACGCCTGGCTTCCGGGCGAGCTCGGTCAGACACTGCCGCTGCCTCGCCATTTCGAGCAGGCCACCGGGCTGGTCACCGAGGACGCCGTCGGCCAGCATGCGGTCTGTGGCGACAACGTGGCCAGGCATGTGGAACGCCTCCGCGCGTTCGCCAATGCCGGCTACGACGAGACCTACGTCAGCCAGATCGGACCGACCAGCGAGGAGTTCTTCCGCTTCTATGCCGAGCGTGTTCTGCCAGAGTTCGGATGAGCCACGCTTCGGGTTCAGCACCAGGAGGAAAGGCATGATTCGAGCCCGTCGTACCCGACCTCCGTCGGTTGGCCGGTCGATGCTCGCGGCGGTCGCGGCCGGAGCAGTCGGTACCATCGCACTGGACGCCATGTCCTACCTGGACATGTTGGTCCGTGGCCGGCCGGCCAGTACCGTACCCGCCGAGGTTGCCACCCGCATCACCGACGCGGTCGGCATCGGACTCGGCGAAGAGTCCCGAAAGGACAGTCGAGGTAACGCGATAGGCGGACTGCTGGGTAATCTCACCGGCGTGTCGGTCGCGCTCTGTTACGGGTTGACGCGACGGTTCACCGCACGACCTCCGACGCTGCCCACCGGCCTGGCCGTGGGAGCGGTCGCGATGGTGACCAGTGACGTGCCGGCGACGTTGACCGGTGCCACCAGACCCAGCCAGTGGGGGTGGGTCGGATGGCTCGCCGACATCGCTCCCCACGCCGTCTACGGCCTGGTCACGGTTGCCGTCCACGATGCACTGTCCGGACGAGGTACCTGACACCGCGCGCTTCGGCCCGCGACCTTGACGGTTCGGTATGTCGCCCTCCCGTCGCTCAAGCGCGTGGCAGCCACTGCCGATGTTCTTGTGGATCTCGACCGCACGGGTCGGGACGTCACCAGAAGAAAAAGGCAGGGTCAATGCGTACTCACAGACGTGGCATGCTCCCGGTCAGTGCTTCGCTGGCCGGTGCGGTCGCTCTGGTGATCGTTACCGCCGGACCGGTCGAGGCGGCGCCGAGTGCCGGGACAACGACCACCTTCGACGTCACCGCGGCCACTCTCGACATCACCGCTCCGGGCACGGCCGCGCTGACGAACGTGGCACCGGGCGGCACTGCCACCGGTTCACTCGCTGACACGGTGGTGACCGACGGACGGGCCGCCGCGGACGCGGGCTGGACGGCGACGGTGCTGTCCACCGCCTTCACCTCGGGTACCCAGTCCATTCCGGCGTCAGATGTGCGGTACTCCTCGGGCGCGGCGACAGCGACCACCGGTAACGGCACGTTCACCGCGGGCGGCACCGTCACCCCCGATGCGACAGCCCCGGAGGTGACCGCGTTCAGTCACGCCGGAGGCACCGGTAACAACACCTCGACGTGGGGCCCGACCCTGTCTGTGATCGTGCCCCTCGGCACCTCGACGGGTACCTTCACCGGCACGGTGACCCAGTCCGTTGCCTGACCGTGTCCGTCATACGCTGACACTGTCCTTCATAGCCCTGCTGTGCCAGGCGATGCCGATCGCCTCGGCGGGGGGAGGCCCACCCAACTCGGGTCCCGGGCCCTCCTCCGCCGGGAGCATCGGTATCAAGCTGCTCGAGGCGCCGGTCGCCCGGCGCCACGACCCTCGCGCCCTCATCTACATCGTCGACCATGTCCAGCCGGGCACGACCTTCCGGCGCCGGATGCTGGTGAAGAACGGATCGGACACGGCTCGACGCATCCAGCTCTACCCGGCCGCCGCCGGCGTCAAGGATGGAAACTTCCTCATCTACTCCGGCCATGCCAGCAACGAGTTGTCCGACTGGATATCGCTGGACCGTGGCAGCGTCGTCGTGCCAGCGCACAGTACGGCGGTGTTCAGAGCCACCATCTCGGTACCGAGGTCAGCGAGTCGGGGGGAACGGTACGCGGTGGTCTGGGCGGAGGTGAACTCGCGGCCCGACGGCACCCACAACGTGGGTGTGGCCAGTCGTGTTGGCATCCGGGTCTACCTTGATGTCGGACCGGGTGGTGAAGCGCCATCGGACTTCCGGATCGTTCGGCTCACCGCGATCCGGACCAGGGCCGGGGTTCCCGAACTGGTCGCCACGGTGCACAACGCGGGTGGACGCGCGCTGGACCTGCTGGGAACACTGAGGCTCAGCGATGGTCCCGGTGGCAGTAGCGCCGGGCCGTTCCCGATCAGACCTGGCGTCACCCCGGGCCCGGGTGAGAGCGTGCCGGTCATCGTGGCGTTGAACCCGAAGCTCCCGAACGGCCCCTGGACCGCGAAGCTGACCCTGCACAGCGGCCGGGTGGAACGCAGCGTGACCGTGCGCGTCACATTCCCACCGCCCGGCGGGGTCCGTGACCTGTCACTGGCCAGCCGTCTGATCAGCCCACTGTCGATCGGCGGACTGGTCGCCGCGCTGGTACTGGCGCTGTCCGGTGTGCTGCTATGGCGACGCCACCGCAGACGCCGCACCGCGTGACGCGCCGAAACGGCAGGATGGCCGTGCGATCAGCCCGCGACACAACGACGGATTCACCGCAGGCAACGTTGTTCGATCTCAACGGCCGGCCAGCCGCGTCGCGGCCAACCCGGCCAACGCGCCCAACGCGGCGCCGGCCGCACCGAGCAGACCGTGGTGCTGGGATGCCCACAACTGGGCGCTGCGGGGAGTCGACCGGTCGTCGAACGCGCCATGGGTGCCAAAGTCGCGGCCGGTCGCGCCGTCGGCCGGCTCCCACAGGTTCGCCGGCTGGTCTGCCGGTCGGGGCTGGTCGGTCTGCTGGGACGCGAACCCCGTCCTGGCCAGGTATCGGTCCAGCAGACCGGGCGCCACCGCGTTGGCCAGCAACGTGCCGGCCGTGCTGCCACCGACCCAGTACTCCCGTCGGCGCGGATGGTCGGCCGCGTACACGATGGCGCGGGCGGCCAGTTCGGGTTGGTATATGGGTGGGACGGGCTGGGCATGGTGCGGCAACCTGGAGAGAACCCAGTCGAACTGCGGGGTGTTCACCGCGGGCATCTGCACCATGGTCACCCGCACCCCGCTGCGGTCGTGCAGCAGTTCACACCGCAGCGCCTCGTGGAAGCCCTGGATGGCGTGCTTGGCGCCGCAGTAGGCCGACTGGAGCGGAATCCCCCGGTAGGCCAGCGCGGATCCGACCTGCACTATGACGCCACGGTCTCGGGGCCGCATCCTTCGTAGCGCCGCCCTGGTCGCGTAGACGTAACCGAGGTAGGTGACCTCGGTCACCCGTCTGAACTCGTCGGGGTGAATCTCCGCGAACGGGGCGAAGACCGAGGTGAACGCGGTGTTCACCCACACGTCGATGGGTCCGAACTCGGCCTCGACCCGCTGGGCCGCCGCGTCCACGGCCTGCGCGTCACTGACGTCCAGCATGATCGGCAGCGGGGTACCACCACGTTCGGCCACCTCCCCGGCTGCGGCGGCGAGCCCCTTCTCCCCACGCGCCAGCAGCGCTACCCGGGCCCGGCGCTCAGCGAAGGCGTGCGCGGTCGCCCGACCGATTCCTCCGCTCGAACCGGTCACCACCACCACCTGCGGGCTGCTGTTCACACTGGGTTCCTCCGGCTCACGCTGGGTTTCTCCGGGTGCCGGGCACACAGATCACCGGTGGGCCGGCCACGGTCGGTTGTCTACCCATTCACCCTCGACGCACACGCCGAGCAGCCGCGACATCCATCCCAAGGCGACAATTACTCCCCAAAAACGACTCAGACCCCGCACCGGAAGCCGGTACGGGGTCTTGAGGTAATGAGGTCGGCGCACGAGTCGCCTCTCGGCGAAAGGCTCCACACGGCTCCAGCCGAACGGTATTCCGCGGGGGCGGTAGGTGCGGCCCGGGGGACACCGCACGCCGACTGTTCTGTACAACTGACCGGGCCGTCGGGTTGTTCCCCCACAGGCCACGGTCACGACCGTGGTAACCCGCGGCGACACACCGCGCAGTCGGGTCCAACGACCCTGTCACACCCGACCGGAGGGCCGGCAGCGTGGGTGACACGGCAGGTGTCTGGTGGATGGCCGATCGTGCACGTGGGCTTTTCGAGGGGTGACCACGTACCCAGATCGGACCGTAATCCGACACCTGCGACAGTACGAAAAGGACGGTCAATGCCCGACTCCAGAGCTGTTCGACCGTAACCTTGAGACGACATGGACGCGTCGTGGGAAGAGCGTCTGGCCAAGACGTTCGTGCAGTTGGCTGACACCCTGGTCAGCGGGTTCGACCTGCCCGAGTTCCTGCGAATGCTGGCTCGGCGGAGCAGGGAACTGCTGGACGTCACCGCGGTCGAACTGATGGTCGCCGGGCCACACGGCGAACTTCATCTGGTCGGGGACTCCGCCGCGGGTGCCCTGCCGTTCGAGGTGTCGCGACCAGGGGCACTCGGCGACGGACCTGGCCCGGAGTGCCTACGCACCGGACGGGCCGTGGCCGAGGCTGACCTGGCGACAGCGGTCCGACGGTGGCCGCACTTCGTCGAGGCGGCAGTCGCGGTCGGATACCGTTGCGCGCACGCACTGCCGATGCGGTTGCGCGAGGACGTCATCGGCGCCGCAACCCTGCTCCACAACCACCCAGGATCGGTGGACGAACCCCGACTTCGGGTAGGACAGTCGCTTGTGGACGTGGCCACTATCGGAATACTCCAGCAGCGCGCCATCGACCACGATCGGAAGTTGGCCGGGCAGTTGCACAACGCGTTGACCAGCAGGGTGCCGATCGAACAGGCCAAGGGAGTGCTGTCCGAGCGACTGGGCGTCGGCATGGATGAGGCGTTCGCGGTGCTGCGTGGGCATGCCCGCAACCACAACCGCCGGCTCACCGAGGTGGCCCGACGGATCGTGGATGGTCTGGAGAACCTGGTCGACCCGCCGAACCACACGGCTGATCCGCCGGCTGGCCAGACAGCTGGCCCCGCCAGCGCCGCGGCCGGGTCACCAGCCAGCGCCGCGGCCAGGTCGACGGCCGGACCGACGGCACCCCACCCGGTCCGATGACCAGCGGCCGAAGATCGCACCTGCGGCCGTTCAGCTCGCGCCGGCTCATTGGCACACAGTCCCGGCCGCCTTCGCTGCTCCAATAGTGATATCGATTAATTGACCGCTTTTGGCCCTTTTCAGGAGCTTAGTGGGGGAGCAGGCTGGTACCTCCCCTACAACGAAGGCGGTTGAGTGTGAAGCACAACCATTTACGCAGGGTGGCCGTTCTGGGATCGATGGCGGTGCTCAGCAGTTTCGCCATCGCCG
>DATCXL010000782.1:0-4423 GCA_036565825.1 Mycobacteriales bacterium | reverse complement strand
GGGCCCGGCGGCCAGACGAACCGTCCTGGCCGAGCCCGCTGGGCCCTGGCCGGCCCGGCTGGCATGTGGAGTGCGCCGCAATAGCACTGAACCGGCTCGGCATGAGTTTCGACGTCCAGGGCGGCGGCCGGGACCTGATCTTCCCGCACCACGAGATGTCGGCCGCGCACGCCGAGACCCTGACCGGGCAGTGGCCCTTCGCCCGACACTACGTCCACGCCGGACTGATCGGACTCGACGGCGAGAAGATGTCCAAGAGCAGGGGCAACCTGGTGTTCGTCTCCCGCCTGCGCGCCCAGGGCGTCGACCCGGCGGCGATCCGACTGGCCGTACTCGCCGGGCACTACCGGACCGATCGGGAGTGGACCAGCACGCTACTGGACACCGCCACCAAACAACTGGACCGGTGGCGGCGCGCTGTGGCCGGTCCGTCCGGGCCAGACACCGACGCGGTCCTCGACGCGGTACGCGCCCGGCTCGCCGACGACCTGGACACCCCCGGGGCCCTGGCCGCGGTGGACCGCTGGGCCGACCAGGCGCTTGACACCGGCGGCCGAGACACAAAGGCACCTGGGCTGGTGGCGAACCTGGCCGACGCCCTGCTCGGGGTCAGGCTCTGATCCAGACCGCCACGGCGACGCCCGGGGGAGGGTCACCTGTCCAGGTGGTTCGGTGAGGTGGGCTCGGGTGGTCTGGCTGCAGGTCCTGTGCTCGCACAGGACCTTGGGCCATCGGCGGCCGACGTCGGTGGTGCGGGCAGGAACAGGCCGGCTACGACGACCCGCCCTGCCTGCGGCGCCGCAGATAGCGTTCGAACTCCCGGGCGATCGTCTCACCGCTGGTCTGGGCCAGGTCCGCCTCGTTCTCCCGCTGTTCGAGGGACCGGACGTACTCGGTCACCTCGGCGTCCTCACGGGCCATCGCGTCGACCACCGACTGCCACTCGTCGGCCTGCTCGGGCAGGGTGCCCAACGGCACCGCCACGTCGAGTACCTCCTCGACCCGGTGCAGCAGCGCCAGGGTGGCCTTCGGGCTGGGCGGTTGGGAGACATAGTGCGGTACCGCGGCCCAGAACGAGATCGCCGGAATGCCCTCCCGCACGCAGGCGTCCTGCAGTACCCCGGTGATACCGGTCGGCCCCTCGTAACGGGACGTCTCAAGGTCGAACCGGGCCGCCGATCCCGCGTCGTAGGACGAACCGGTCACCGGCACCGGGCGGGTGTGTGGAGTGTCGGCGAGCAGTGCACCGAGGGTGACCACGGTCTGCACACCCATCTCTCGGCAGATCTCCAGGATCTCCTCGCAGAAAGTGCGCCAACGCATGTTCGGTTCCAGACCGCGCATGAGCACCACGTCACGGCGCGACTCGGGTGGGCGGCAGACCGAGAACCGGGTCGTGGGCCACTCCACCCGGCGCGTCACACCGTCGACCAGCGACATCGACGGCCTGTTCACCTGGAAGTCGTAGTAGTCGTCGGGATCCAAGGCGGCCAGCGGACGGGCGTCCCAGATGAGCTCGAGATGCTCCACCGCGGTGGTCGCCGCGTCACCCGCGTCATTCCACCCCTCGAAAGCACCGATGAGTACCGGGTCGGTGAGCTCCGGCAGGACGTCGAAGTCGGTCACCTGGTCAGCCTACGTCCGGACGGACGGTGGCGACGTACCCGCAACAGACCCGAGGGACGGTCACCGACGGCCCGCGTCGGTCACCCCGTACCCGCGCCGGTCCCGCACCGGTCACCGGATCGGGGCCGTTGACCGGTGCGCCGGGTAGCCGATCAGGAAGCCTCGCCGCACCCCCAGTACGCTGACGCCCATGACCGGCTCATTCGACTCGACCCTGCTTGCCGCGCTCAAGGAGCGGGTGGTCGTCGCGGACGGGGCGATGGGCACCATGTTGCAGGCTCACGACCTGTCACTGGAGGACTTCCAGGGTCTCGAGGGCTGCAACGAGATTCTCAACGTCAGCCGCCCGGATGTGGTGCGTGGCGTGCACGACGCGTACTTCGCTGCCGGCTGCGACGCGGTCGAGACAAACAGCTTTGGTACTAATCACGCGAACCTCGGCGAATACGGCATCGTTGACCGGATTCATGAACTGGCCGAAGCCGCGGCACGGCTCGCCCGGGAGGTCGCCAGCGGGTGGTCCACCCCTGACCGCCCCCGCTGGGTGATCGGCTCGGTGGGCCCGGGCACCAAGCTGCCCACCCTCGGTCACGCCCCATACGCCGTCCTACGCGACGCCTACCAACAGCAGGTCGAGGGCCTGCTCACCGGCGGGGTGGACGCGGTCCTGATAGAGACCGCCCAGGACCTGCTCCAGGCCAAGTCCGCCCTGGTCGGCGCCCGCCGGGCGATGGCCGCCGCCGGCCGGAGGGTGCCGCTCTTCGCCCAGGTCACCGTGGAGACCACCGGCACCATGCTGCTCGGCTCAGAGATCGGCGCGGCGCTGACCGCCCTGCAGCCGCTCGGCATAGACCTGATCGGGCTGAACTGCGCCACCGGCCCGACCGAGATGAGCGAGCACCTGCGTCACCTCTCCCGCAGCGCACGTGTCGGCCTGTCCTGTATGCCCAACGCCGGTCTGCCCGAACTGGGCCCACACGGCGCGGTGTACCCACTCACCCCGCAGGAACTGGCCAGCGCGCTGAGCTCCTTCGTCACCGAGTTCGGGGTCACCCTGGTGGGCGGCTGCTGCGGCACCACCCCCGAACACCTGCGCCTGGTCGTCGAGCAGGTCCGGGACCTCACCCCGGCCCAGCGGCGCCCCCGCGGTGAGGCCGGTACCAGTTCGCTCTACCAGTCCGTCCCGTTCCGGCAGGACAGTTCGGTCCTGATGATCGGCGAACGCACCAACGCCAACGGGTCTCGGGCCTTCCGCGAGGCCATGCTGGAGGACCGTTGGGACGACTGCGTGGAGATCGCCCGCCAGCAGACCCGCGACGGATCGCACCTGCTCGACCTGTGCATCGACTACGTCGGTCGTGACGGCGTCGCCGACATACGCCAGGCCGCCGGCCGGTTCGCCACTGCCTCCACCCTGCCGATCGTGATCGACTCGACCGAACCGAACGTGGTCGAGGCCGGCCTTGAGATGCTCGGTGGCCGCTGCGTGGTCAACTCGGTCAACTACGAGGACGGCGACGGGGAAAACTCCCGCATGCACCGGGTGATGCCCATCGTCGTCGAACACGGCGCCGCGGTGGTCGCACTGACCATCGACGAACAGGGCCAGGCCCGCACCGCCGACTGGAAGGTCCGGGTCGCCGCCCGACTGATCGAGGACCTGACCACCAACTGGGGCATGCGGATCGAAGACATCCTGGTCGACTGCCTGACCTTCCCGATCGCCACCGGCCAGGAGGAGACCCGTCGCGACGCCCTGGAGACGATCGAGGCGATCGCCGAGGTCAAGCGTCGTTTCCCGACCGTGCAGACCACCCTGGGCCTGTCGAACGTGTCGTTCGGGTTGAACCCACCGGCCCGCCAGGTTCTCAACTCGGTGTTCCTACACGAGTGCGTGAAGGCCGGCCTGGACTCGGCCATCGTGCACGCCTCGAAGATCCTGCCCATGTCGAAGATCCCCGACGAGCAGCGCGAGGTCGCACTCGACATGATCTACGACCGGCGCCGCCAGGCGTCGGAGAACGGGCCGGAGTACGACCCGCTACAGCGCTACCTGGAACTGTTCGAGGGTGCCGACATGTCCGCGGCCCGCCAGACCCGGGCGCAGGAACTGGCCGCGCTGCCGTTGTCCGAACGACTCGCGCGCCGCATCATCGACGGTGAACGCAACGGTCTGGAAGCCGATCTGGACGAGGCCCTGACCACGCGCCCGGCGCTGGAGATCATCAACGACACCCTGCTCGAAGGCATGAAGGTCGTCGGGGAGCTGTTCGGCTCCGGCCAGATGCAACTGCCCTTCGTGCTGCAGTCCGCCGAGGTGATGAAGGCCGCGGTCGCATACCTGGAACCCCACGTGGCCGCCGACTCCGCCGGCGGAACCACCAACAAGGGCACCATCGTGGTCGCCACCGTCAAGGGCGACGTGCACGACATCGGTAAGAACCTTGTGGACATCATCCTGTCCAACAACGGCTACACCGTGATCAACCTGGGCATCAAGCAACCGGTCAGCGCGATCCTCGACGCCGCCAACGAACACCACGCCGACGTGGTGGGCATGTCGGGACTGCTGGTCAAGTCCACGGTGATCATGAAGGAGAACCTCGAGGAGATGAACTCCCGGGGCGTGGCCACCCGCCTGCCGGTACTGCTCGGCGGCGCCGCGCTCACCCGCGCCTACGTCGAGAACGACCTGGCCGACCTGTACACCGGGCAGGTGCACTACGCCCGGGACGCCTTCGAGGGACTGCGGCTGATGGACGCGCTGATGGCCCCGCGGCGCGGGGTGCCCACCGGA
>DATCXL010000776.1:0-4312 GCA_036565825.1 Mycobacteriales bacterium | reverse complement strand
GCCCATGCGGGTGAGCGAGGACGGGCAGACGCTGGCGGTGATCACCTACAGCGGCGAGGTCTACAACTACCGGGAACTGCGCCAGGAGTTGACCTCGCGTGGGCACCGCTTCCACACCGACAGCGACACCGAGGTGGTGCTGCGCGCGTACCTGGAGTGGGGCGAGGATCTGGTCGACCGACTCAACGGCATGTACGCGTTCGCGGTGTGGGACACCCGCACCGAGGAACTGCTGTTGGTCCGAGACCGGATGGGCATCAAGCCGCTGTACTACCACCCGACCCCCGACGGTGTGCTCTTCGGTTCCGAACCCAAGGCGATCCTGGCCAACCCGATGGTCTCGCCGGTGGTGGACCTCGACGGCCTGCGGGAACTGCTGTCCTTCGCCAAGACCCCGGAGCACGCGGTGTACCGGGGGATGGCGGAGGTGCGACCGGGCCAGGTGGTCCGGGTCGCTCGTGGCGGGTTGACCAGGCGGCGGTACTGGCGTCTGGAGGCCGTCGAGCACACCGACGACCTGGCGGCCACGGTGGGCACCGTGCGGGAGTTACTGGAGGACATCGTCACCCGGCAGTTGATCTCCGACGTGCCGCTGTGTTCGTTGTTGTCCGGCGGTCTGGACTCCTCGGTCATCACCGCACTGGCCGCACGGGCGCTGCGGGCAGCCGATGCCGGCCCGGTGCGCTCGTTCGCGGTGGACTTCGCCGGCTACACCGAGAACTTCCAGGCCGACCCGATGCGTGACGCCCCCGACGCGCCGTTCGTACACGAACTGGCCGAGCACGTGGCCGCCGCACACACCGACATCGTGGTGTCGACCGCCGAGCTGATGGCACCGGCCGCTCGGGCCGCGGTGATACGTGCCGCGGATCTGCCCAACAGCCTGGGCGACATGTACACGTCGCTGTACCTGCTGTTCGCGGCCATCCGGGAGCACTCCACGGTCGCGCTGTCCGGTGAGTCGGCCGACGAGGTGTTCGGCGGGTACCCGTGGTTCCACAACCCGGCGATGGTGGGTGCCGACACCTTCCCCTGGGTCTCGATGCTCCGGGCGGCCGGCTTCGACGAGACCGGCCTGCTCCACCCGGACCTGCGCACCCAACTCGACCTGTCCGGATACCGCGATGCCAGCTATCGGACCGCACTGGCCGAGGTGCCCCACCTGGACGGGGTGGATAGCCTTGAGCGGCGGATGCGGGAGGTGTGCTACCTGCACCTGACCCGGTTCGTACAGGTGCTGCTGGACCGCAAGGACCGGATGAGCATGGCCAGCGGTCTGGAGGTACGCGTGCCGTTCTGCGACCACAGGCTGGTGCAGTACGTGTTCAACACCCCGTGGTCGATGAAGGCCTTCGACGGTCGGGAGAAGAGCCTGCTGCGCGCGGCCACTCGCGACATACTGCCGGCCTCGATAGCCGCACGGCTCAAGAGCCCGTACCCGAGCACCCAGGACCGGGGTTACGAGGTGGCGCTACGCGAGGAGTTGGCCAGGTTGTTCGCCCGAAAGGACTCCCCGGTCGCGCCACTGCTCGACGCCGACCGCGTCAGGGACCTGTTGGCCGAACCGATGAGTGGTTCCAGCACAATCTGGACCCGGGGGCATATCGAGATGCTTCTCGGGTTGGATGCATGGCTGTCCGGCTACGGGGTCAGCCTGCGACTCGACCGGTGACCGGCGCCCCCGAGGTGGTGCGGGGCGACCGGACGCGGCGGTGGAGCGACGGTAGGGTGGGCGGCTGTGCGGCTGGTGATTGCTCGGTGCAGCGTGGACTACGTGGGTCGGCTGACCGCGCACCTACCCATGGCGACCCGGCTGCTGCTGGTCAAGGCCGACGGGTCGGTGTCGGTGCACGCCGACGACCGCGCCTACAAGCCGTTGAACTGGATGAGCCCGCCGTGCACTCTTCGCGAGAAGCCGGGCAACTGGACCGTGACGAACCGGGCCGGCGAGCAACTACTGATCTGTATCGAGGAGATCCTGCACGACGTCACCCACGAGTTGGGCGTCGACCCCGGCCTACAGAAGGACGGCGTCGAGGCACACCTACAGGAACTGCTGGCCGAACACATCGGCACCCTGGGCGAGGGTTTCCGACTGGTCCGCCGGGAGTATCCGACCGCGATCGGGCCGGTCGACATCATGGCGCGTGACCATGCCGGCCGTGCGGTCGCGGTGGAGATCAAGCGGCGCGGAGAGATCGACGGGGTCGAGCAACTCACCCGGTACCTGGAACTGCTCAACCGCGACCCACTGCTGGCTCCGGTGCGCGGGGTGTTCGCCGCCCAGGAGATCCGCCCACAGGCCAGGGTGCTGGCCACAGACCGCGGCATCGAGTGCGTGACACTGGACTACGACGCCCTGCGTGGTACGGACGACCCTTCCCTGCGTCTGTTCTGAGGGCGACAGCCGCCGATTCAATCTAAAGATTTCCCCAAGCACGAGTCATCCACGGCCAACTCGGCAAGGATGCCTCTTCGGTCGCCTGACTGTCAGGTGACCGTGGAGAAGGGATTGACTCGAAACGTGGGACGTCTCGCACGTATACCCATCCTGATGATCGTGCTGGGCTTCGGCTCACTGATCCTCAAGCAGTTCAACTATCACTTCACGTTGCTGGCCTGGGCCGATGACTACCAGCCCGCGGCCGGGGCGGTGATCGGGCTGCTCGGCGTGGTGATCCTGCTGCTGTTGAGGGCGCGTTCGCGGGCCGGCCAGACACATGGGGGCCCGGCCGGCCCGGCCGGCCCGGTCGGCTCGGGCAACCCGGGTGGCCCGACCGCTCCCGGGTACACCGGCCCCGGGTACACCGGCCCCGGCGGATATCCCGGTGCCGGGGGCCCCGCCAACTACGGCCCGCCGGCCGCGGCGCCCATGCCGCCGGGATCGCCGATGCCGCCCGCGGGACCGGTGCCTGGCCAGTACAACCCGAACAACCCGAGTGGTCCGGCCGGACCGCCGAGGTAGCGCGTACCGTCCTGGCCCGGCGGCGACATCGAAACTGGCCGCCGGATCAGGCGGTAACGCCGCCCACCCCCTTCACGGCGGGGTTACCGGAAAGTAGGGTTTTTGCCGAGCCCGCTGAGACGGCGACGCGCACCAACGGCTGGGGGAACGCCCATGGGTGAACGGACGTACGACTACGTGATCGTGGGCGCCGGCAGCGCGGGATGCGTGCTGGCCAACCGGCTCACCGAAGACCCCGGCACCACCGTGCTGGTGTTGGAGGCCGGGCCGAGCGACGACTGCGACGAGGTACGCATCCCGGCCGCGTTCTACCGGTTGTTCAAGACCCAGCGCGACTGGGCGTATCACACCGAGGAGCAGAAGCAACTCCAGGGCCGGCGGCTGTTCTGGCCACGCGGACGGATGCTCGGCGGCTGTTCGTCCATCAACGCCATGATCTACATCCGCGGCAACCGACTGGACTACGACACCTGGCGGGACGAGTACGGCTGCACCGGCTGGGGCTACGCCGACCTGCTGCCCTACTTCCGGCGGGCCGAGGACCAGGCCCGCGGCCCGTCGCCGTACCACGGAACCGGCGGACCGCTGCGGGTCGAGGACCTGCGGGAGGTGCACGAACTGTCCCGGGCGTTCCTGGCCGCCGCGGTGGACTGGGGCCTGCCGCCCAACGACGACTTCAACGGCGCCGAGCAGGATGGCGCCGGCCAGTACCAGGTCACCCAGCGGCGGGGTCGGCGGTGGTCGACCGCCGACGGGTACCTGCGTCCGGCGGCGAAACGACCGAACCTCACAGTTCGCACCGACGCGTTGGTCACCCGGGTACTACTGGACGGGGGTCGGGCCACCGGGGTGACCTACCGGCACCGGGGCGTGGAACACACCGCCCGGGTCGACGCCGAGGTACTGCTGGCCGGTGGGGCGATCAACAGCCCGCAACTGCTGATGTTGTCCGGCATCGGCCCGGCCACCCACCTGCGCGAGGTCGGCGTGGACGTGGTCACCGACCTGCCCGGGGTCGGGGCGAACCTGCACGACCACCCTGCGGTGCCCGTGCTGTGGTTCACCCAGGGCACCGACGACCTGTACGCGGCCGAGAACGCGCTGGGGATGATGCGGTGGTTCGTCGCGCGGCGCGGCAAGTTCACCTCCAACGTGGCCGAGACCGGTGCCTTCCTGCGCACCCGTGACGACCTGGCCGCGCCCGACGTGCAACTGCACGTGGCGCCGGCGATGTTCGTGAACCACGGCCTGACCGAACCGCCCGGGGTCGGGTTCACCATCGGCCCAACCCTGGTCAGCGTGGCCAGCCGGGGTGAGTTGCGGCTGCGGACCAGCGATCCGCGGCTG
>DATCXL010000773.1:0-2059 GCA_036565825.1 Mycobacteriales bacterium | reverse complement strand
TTCACCGCATCGGTCGAACTGCTGGCCGCGATCGCCCGTCCGCCGACCCGCGAGTTGCCCGGTGTCCGGCTGGTCGACCCACCCCGGTTCGACGTCACCCCGGAGGTCGGCGGTGGTATCCCACTGGGCACCGTGCTGGATGGTGCCGGCGAACCGGCCGGACCGTTCGAGGTGCCGACCACGACGCTGAACCGGCACGCGTTCGTGGCCGGCGCCACCGGCGCCGGCAAGTCACAGACCATCCGCCATCTGCTGGAGGGTCTGCACCACGCCGGCATCCCCTGGTTGGTGATCGAGCCCGCGAAGGCAGAGTACGGCCGGATGGCCGGCCGTCTCGGGAAGCAGCACGGCCGGATGGCCGGCCAGCTCGGGGAGGCGGCTGACGACGGCGAGGTGGTGGTGATTCGACCCGGCGACCCCGACCAGGTCGCGGTGTCGCTGAACCCGCTCGAACCCGAGGCCGGCTTTCCGCTACAGACCCACCTGGATCTGGTCCGGGCCCTGTTTCTGGCCGCCTTCGAGGCCAACGAGCCGTTCCCGCAGGTGCTGGCCCGGGCGTTGACCCGCTGCTACGAGGATCTGGGCTGGGATCTGGCGCTCGGCCGCCCCCGGCGCCCTGGCGGCACACCCCGGTACCCGAACCTCGGCGACCTGCAACGGGTCGCCGCCGACGTGGTCGCCGGGGTGGGCTACGGCGCGGAGATGACCGCGGACGTGCGCGGTTTCGTCGACGTCCGGCTGGGTTCGCTTCGGTTGGGCACCCCGGGACGCTTCTTCGACGGCGGCCATCCGCTCGACGTGGACGACCTGCTGCGCCGCAACGTGGTGCTCGAACTGGAGGACGTCGGCAACGACCAGGACAAGGCGTTCTGCATCGGCGCGGTGTTGATCAGGTTGGCCGAACACCGGCGGGTGCACCAGCGGGCCGGCCCGGAGCGGTTGCGGCACGTCACCGTGGTGGAGGAGGCGCACCGACTACTCAAGGCCAGCGCTGCCGGCACGCCCGCCGCGCACGCGGTGGAACTGTTCGCCGCGCTGCTGGCCGAGATCCGCGCGTACGGGGAGGGCGTTGTGGTGGCCGAGCAGATCCCCGCCAAGTTGCTGCCGGACGTGGTCAAGAACACCGCGTTGAAGGTGCTGCACCGACTGCCGGCAGCCGACGACCGGGACACGGTGGGCGCGACCATGAACCTCGACGAGGCACAGTCGCGGCATGTGGTGACGCTGCCGCCGGGCCAGGCCGCGGTGTTCGCCGACGGGATGGACCGGCCGGTTCTGATCCGGGTGCCACTCGGGGAGGACCGCGAACAACCGGGGGCCCGGCCGGCCGTCCCGGGGCTACGGGCGACCCGCAGCCTGGCCTGCGGTGGGTGTTGTCGGGACCGCGCCTGCACCCTCCGGGAGATCGTCGCCGGACGAGAACTGGCCGCCGATCCACGGCTGGTGCTGTGGATCGAACTGCTCACGGTCGCGCACCTGACCGGTGAACGTCGGCCAAGACCCCGACCGGACGCCCGGCTGGCCGACCCGGACCTGCCGGCACGGACGCTGGAGTGCGCGCTGGCCCAGTTGGCACAGCAGTCGGTCGAGTCGCGTTACGGCGACCTGCTGCCGTTCTTCGCACCGGAGGAACTTGCCGGGCACGTGGCCGGGGTGGCTGCCGGATGGCTGGCCGGTGATCGATCCTGGTGCCTGGCTCGGGCCGAGGCGGACTGGCAGGCGGGCCGGTACCGGTGGGTGGACGCCGGGCGGGCCCTGGCCGGATGGCGGGGGCCGCGGGACCAGCCGCATCCGGACAGCCGACGCTGGCGGGAACGTGGCCTGGACCTGCCCGCGGACACGGTTGACGGGCAACTCGCGCTGTTGCGCGCGCACCCGACCAGGCGGGTACCGGCACGGGCGTTGCTGTTCGGGGGCGGCCCTGATGACCCTGATGACCCGGGCGGGCCGCTGGAGGCCGCCGTGGACGCGCTCAGCCACGCCGCCGACCCGGCGGTCCGGCTGGCCGAGGCCACCGCGTTCCTCGACCCCGAGGACACCGGATGGTTGACCCACCGGC
>DATCXL010000761.1:0-2482 GCA_036565825.1 Mycobacteriales bacterium | reverse complement strand
TCCGGTGGTGCGCCAGCCGGTGCCGGCGTAGGTGAGGGTGCCGACGACGAGGGTGGTTTCCTCGCCGAGGTGGTCGGCGGTGCGCTGCTGACGCCGCCACAGGGTTCGGGCGGTTCGTAGGGCGCGGAAGGTGGTGGAGTATCGACGGGACTTGGTGAAGAAGTGCCCGCCGAAGCCGAGCATGTGTGCCCAGCGGCGTAGCCGCGACCAGGTAGGCCGGGAGTCCTGTTGTGCCCGGTTTGGTGTCAAGGTGTCCTTGACAGTGCTGGCGGGGTTGCCGAGGTGCCAGCATGAGGCGACCAGCCGGCCGGTATGGGTACTCAGATTGGCGTACAGGTCCACGGTGTCGGCGGTGATGCGCTGGGAGATGTGGCCGGTTGCTTCGGTGGACTTGGTGGCGTACTTGGCCAGGTAGCCGGCCACGGCACCGTCTGTGATCTGTCCGCCGGTGGCGCGGACGGTGCGCATGTCGACCTGGGCGCCCCAGGCGATCGGCCAGCCGGCCGGGTTGGCCGGGTGTGGCGGTGTGGTGAAGGCGGTATGTTCCACGGCCTGGCCGACGAGGTGAGCAAGCAGCAGGGACGACGCCCACGGCGGGGGCGGGATGACCTGGGTCGGGTCGGTGGGGTCGACGCCGTCAAGGCGGACCAGGGCGTGGAAGTGGACCACACCGCGTCGCTGGTACTCGGCGACCTTCCCGAACGACAGCCGCACCAACCCGCCGTGCCGCCGGGCGTGACGGCGAACCGCCCGGGTCACACCGATGGTGGTCCGCCGCCACAGTTCCGACGCGTGGGCGTTCCAGACGACGTGTGCGTCGTGGTCGTAGCAGTCCAGACACAACGGCGTGCCGAGGCAGGCGGCGTCCTGGTCGTGGACCCGGGGGCAACGCAGGTCCACCCCGTGCGGGCAGGTCTGAGCAGTCCGCCGCGGCCGGCACGGCAGCACCCGACCAGACCGGGAAGTGCGCCGGGTGTGCACCAGGCCGAAGGACGGGGCGGTCAGGGTGAGAAACAGGCACGGATGCGAGGCCACGGTGTCGGGAACGCCCTTGCCGCCGCGTAGGCCAGCGGCCACGAGCTGGTAGGTGTCGGCCCGGTAGACCTCCGCACACGCCGGACACACAGCCGCCCGCCGGTTCCCGCACGCGGTGTAGACCACCCCGTCCGGCAGAGACTCCGTAGACCGGGAGGCGACCACCTCACCGGTCGTGGTGTCGACGGTGTCCAGCCGGCCGGCGAGCCGGATCGGCGCCGAACAACCACCAACCCCGGAGACGTGGGCCAGCCACCGCCAGTAGTCCGGACGAGCAGCACGAGCCAACGCCGTGGCGTCCGCCGTGAACGGGGCAGGCCGGCCGAACGCCTCATCGACAAGCCGGCGGGCCTCTTCCTCACACGCCTCGGCAACCACCCCCACCCCCGGAGCCGACAAGACCCCGGGGGTGAGAGTCACCGCCGAAACACTCACGCGGTGATCTGGTTCTCGGTGAGGTGTTCGGTGATGTAGTGGTCGATGGCCTCACGCGTCACCGTGGCGGTGGCGCCAGGGCCGATCCGGTACGAGCAAACCCGGCATACCGCCGAGGTACCGGACGGGGTGAAGTCGAGGATCAGAGGAACGTCGGCAGCGGTCAGGTCAGTCATTGGTGACCTCCGGGTGTGTTCCGTTGGAGTGGGCCGGCACAGCGGCCGGGACCCAGGGGACGAACACCGGCCGGTCATCGACCGGCTGTTCGGTGTGGTCGGGTTCGGGAGTGACCGGCGCGGTGTCTGGCACCGCTCGCGGGGACTCGACTGTCTCCACCACCTGGCCCTCGTCCACCAGGTCGTGACGGTCACCGGCGGTGTGACCGAGCGCGAGTTTCGTCATGGCGAGGAAGCCCAGGGCCGGCACGGCGGCCAACAGCCACCCGGACACCGACGGTGTGGCCTGGGCGAACTGCGCGGACAGCGACAACGCGACCGACGCGAGGAGAACAAGAACGGGAAAGACGACCGGCTGGCCGAGATGACGTCGACGTCGCATGACCAGAACCGACGCGGTGGGAGTCAGTTCGGACACCACCGCATTAGCCCAACCGAACCACTGCGGAGTACCGGCCGGAGAGTTGGCCATGGTCCAGTCGTGCATGTGGGTGAACGAGGCAGCACCGGCCATGACGCCGATAACAGCCGTGATGGCCACCAGGACCAGGCCCTCAGTACCGAACGAACGGTGTCGGGTCACGGCTTGTCACCGCCCCACCGCTGCTGTGCGGCCTGGCGGGTGATCCCCAGACGGGAGGCGATCTCGGCCCAGGAGTAGCCGAACTGACGAAGGCCGGTAACGGCCTGGCCGATCGCGGTGTCGATGTCGCGGGCCAGGGTAAGCAGGTCGGGCAGGGCCTCCACGTCACCGTCAGCGATGCGACGGGAGTGGGCACGGACCACACGGCGCACGAACGCGCCGAACTCGTCGTTCTCCACGACCCGCCGAACAC
>DATCXL010000753.1:0-7833 GCA_036565825.1 Mycobacteriales bacterium | reverse complement strand
TGGCGGGCACTCGCACGGCGGCGGTGCGACCTCGGCACCACCGACGCACGACGCGGCCGAACCACCAAGCACCGCGGCAGCGTTGCCGCAGACGTCCACCGGAACGGTAACCGGAACATCGATCTGGTTCCCCGACAGCAGACCAGAGCTGCCGTTGGTCCGGTTCCTGTCCCCACTGCCTCCAGGCGTCGCGGTGGCTCCTCCGGTGCAACTCGCCACGGCGTTGCCCACGGCGTTGCCGCAGACGTCCACCGGAACGGTGACCGGAACCGAGACCTGGTTCCCCGACGCGAGCCCGTGCTCACCCGACGTGGATCCGCCAGAGGAGCTGTGACCGCTCGCCGACGCCCCGCCGACGCACTCGGAACCGGCTCCCCCCAGAAGGGCAACCGAGTTTCCGCAGGCGTTCACCGGAACGGTGATCGGTGCGTTGATCTGGTTACCGGAGGCCAGACCGTTCGTACCCGACGTGGTGTGGCGCCCGGATCCCTGGCTGGAACCCGACGTCGTGGTCCGCGCACCGTGGCCTGTCGCCGAGGCACCCGACCCGTGGACCACTCCGGTGGCCGCGTGCGCGGCTGCGGGGTGGCCGTTCGCTGTCGTGCCGTGAACTGTCTGCGTCGACCCGTGGCTCGGGCGACGTTCCGGCACGTGCGTCGACGCGGTTGACCCGTGGGTCGCCTGCGTCGCCGGGCCGGTTGTCACGGCCGCGCCGCCCTCACAGGACCCGAGGGCCCCGCCCAGGACGGACACCGCGTTGCCACACGCGTTGACCGGCACCGTGACGGGAATTTCCACCTGGTTGCCGGACAGCGCGCCGTGTTCACCGCTGGTGAGATTGCCGTCGGCGTTGGCAACCCCCGCACCCACCAGGACGAATCCGCCGGCGAGCACTGCGGCTTGTAGGCCTCGCCGGACCCATCTTCGGTTCACTGAGGCTCTCTCCTCTCTGAGGGGTTCTTCAACTGCGGACGACGTACGTCGCCGCACGTGCTCGACGACGTCCGCCCTACGCGGAACCCGGACGGTGTGCCGCATTCGCGCGTATCCGTCCGGGAGTGGCTAATGGGACTTCCCCATCGGCCACTGCCCGCTCAGTCAGGAGAGGTGGTGGGTCGGTCCGCTCTGTGGCGGACCACAACACCGGGCACGACCGGCCTCGCCGCCCGGGACGGCGGGCGGGTGGCGTACCCGTCGACGGGGAGTGCCGCGGACGCCCCGACGTGGTGAACCTGACTCAGGCCGGAGCGCCCCGCCGTCAACTGCTCCGGCGGTGGCGCATGCAGACAGCCCTGGTCAGGTGGACAGTTTCCGGGATCGGGCCCGGGTGGCACACCGGGCAGGTCCGCGCGCACCTGGTGGGCGCGCGGACCTGCGGCGGCGGGCGAACTCGAGGGCGCGGCTCTCTCAACGGCGGGGGCGGAACGCCCACCGAGGGGGGAGGCCATCACCTCGGGTCGCACGAGCTCGGCGGGTGGGCCACCGAGCGATCTGGTGTTCTGGAGCGGCCAGGTTGGCCAGGTCGCGGTGTCCGGATGGGCGTGTTCACCAACCGGGGGTGTCCCATTCGCGACCACACCGGCCGGAGACACCGCAGGAACTTCGGCGGCGGGGCCGGCCGGGCTCTGCTCGGTGTTGGGCACACCGGTCTCGTTCGGCATGGACGGAGCCGGCAAGGATGGGCCGGTCACTGGGGAGAGAGTGGCAGTGACCGGCGCCAGCATCTGGGCAGCCAGATCGGTCTTGTCAGAGTGAGCCTTGTCAGACCGGCTCGGCTGGTCGGTCTGGTCGGTCCGATCGCTCTGGTCAGTCCGGTCGGCCGCTGTGTCCGTCGTCCCGGCGCACGACTCGGGCACCACGCCGTGATGCCGCACCGGACCGAGATCGACATGCCCCGCGTCGGCCGTCGGCCCCGACCCCCTGCCGACCGGCCGGCCGGTGCCACCGAGGCGGTCTGCGGTGGAGCCAACATCTCCGACCGGCCCAGACGGACCGAGCGAACCGGGTGCGCTGACCACCGGTTGGGCCGCCGCAGGCTGGGCCTGCACTGACGGGATCGAAGATGGCGTGGGCGGGTTGGGAGACACACTCCGGGCAAGGTCCGCAGGCTTCAGCGCTCCGACATGGTCGGTGCCGGGCACGTCCGCAGAGGGGCCGTCACACGGCAGCGCGGGAGGGGCAGATGGCGCGGACACGCTGACGCCCGCGATCAGATCCGGCGGTGAGTCAACCGACGCCGCCTGCGAGTTGGCCGTCCCGCCAAGTAGCCAGGCAGCCACGGTGAAGCCGCTGAGAAGAACCGCCCGACCTGCCAGCCGACAGGCCGATGCGGGCATGCTGGAACCAGATGGATCCAAACCCTCGTCTCCTGCCATACCGCCGTCCATCTGTTGGCTACCAGTGGTGAGTGACCAGTGACTCGTCGTCTGTAACGAGGCTCGGTCGGCCCCGTTACGTGGATCGGCGGAAACCACGGAAACCCGTGGGATCGGCGGGATCGACGGGCGGGCGAGCAGGCGTGCGGCCTTCCCCGGCCACGGCGAGACAGTGCCGTTTCCGGGTTTCGCCGCAGTGGCCGACGCGGCCGACCCGGTCAACGCATAGCGTGAGGACGTGCGTGACAGTGACGCGAAGGCCGTGAACAACCCCACCCACCCACAACAGGTCTCGATCGACGACTTCAAGGCCGCCCTGAGCCGCTTCGCCAGCGGCGTGACGGTGGTGACGGCACGAGATGTCGACACCGGCGTCCGGGACGAGGGCGAGGATGTGGCGATGACCGCGACAGCGTTCGCTTCGGTGTCGCTGGACCCCCCGTTGGTGCTGGTCAGCGTCGGACAGGGCTCACGGATGTTCGACGTGCTGGCCTACCAGGACCAGTGGGCCGTCTCCGTGTTGAACGAGACCCAGTCGCACGTGTCCGCGCGGTTCGCCATCCGCGGCCGGGTCAGCGACCGACTGCTCTTCGAGGACCTGCCCCGGCACCGCGGTCCGGTGACCGGGGCACTGATCCTCGACGGTGCGCTGTCGGCCGTGGAGTGTCGCACGGTGAACCGGATACCGGCCGGGGACCATACCCTGGTGATCGGACTGGTGGTGGGCGTGGAACACCAGCCCGGAGCGGCCGGCCCGACGAGCGGGAGCACCATGCCGCTGCTGCACTTCGGTGGGCGCTACCGCACCGTGCGGGACCGATCGGAGAACCGACGGTGACCAGGCCGGTCGCCGACGACCCAGCTACCAACCCGGCCGACCCGTCCAGCCAGTCAGACCGGTCCGGTTCGTCCAGTCGGCGAGTCGTGGTCGCAGGGCTGATGCTCGCGCTGGGACTGGTGGCCCTGGACAGCACGATCGTGGCGACCGCGGTGCCGTCCATAGTGGGACAACTCGGTGGCTTCTCACTGTTCGCGTGGGTCTTTTCGGCGTACCTGCTGGCCCAGACGGTGTCTGTCCCGGTCTACGGCCGGATGTCGGACCTCTACGGCCGCAAGCCGATCCTGCTGATCGGTGTGGTGGTGTTCATGCTGGGATCGGCGTTGGCTGGTGCCGCGTGGAACATGCTCACCCTGATCGTGTTCCGCGGTCTTCAGGGCCTGGGCGCCGGTGCCGTTCTGTCCACCGCCAACACCGTCGCCGGCGACCTGTTCGACCTGCGGGAACGGGGCCGGGTACAGGGCTGGCTGGCCAGCGTGTGGGGCGTGTCCGCGGTTGTCGGGCCGACCCTGGGCGGGCTGCTGTCGGAGTACGCCACCTGGCGATGGATCTTCTATCTGAACGTGCCGGTGGGCACCGCCTGTCTGTGGGTGATCTCCCGGTACCTACACGAGAACGTCACCCGGTCCCGGCACCGGTTCGACATGCTCGGCAGTGTGCTGGTGGTCGCCGGCATCGGGTTGGCCATCCTGGCCCTGATGCAGGGCGGTGTGGCGTGGCCCTGGCTGTCCGCGCCGAGTCTGGCGATGTTCACCGGCGCGCTGCTGTTGTTGGTCGGATTCGGGCTCCAGGAGCGCCGTACCGCCGAGCCGACACTGCCGCCGTGGCTGTTCGCCGACCGCAGGCTGCTCGGCGCGAACGCCGCGACGCTGGTGTTCGGCGTGGTCGTGATCGGGTTGACCGTCTATCTGCCCACCTACGCCCAGGGCGTGCTCGGAGCCGGTGCGGTGAGCGCCGGCCTGGCCCTGGCCGCCATGTCGATCGGCTGGCCGTTGGCGTCGTCACTCTCGTCCCGGCTCTACCTGCGCATCGGCTTTCGGGACACCGCATGCCTGGGTGCGGCGCTGTGCGTGCTGGCCGGTGTGCTGCTGGCCCTGCTACCCGAGGGCGCGCCGCTGTTGGCCGCCGCCGGCGCCAGCCTGCTCATGGGTGGTGGGCTCGGGCTGGTCTCCACACCGCTGGTCGTGGGGGTGCAGTCGACGGTCGGCTGGGACCGTCGCGGTGTGGTGACCGCCACCAACATGTCCATGCGTTACCTCGGCCAGACGGTGGGTGCGGCCCTGTTCGCCGGTATCGCCAACTCCACGGTGGCCGCGCGGTTGGCCACCGCCCCACCGCGGGTGCGGCCCGACCTGCCCGCCGACGTGGACAGCACCAGTCAGTTGCTGGGGGCCGGGCGACTGCCCCCCGACGCCGCGGCCTACCTGCGGCACTCGCTGTACCTGGGGGCGCACCATGTCTTCGTCGCGTTGTTGTCGGTGGCGGTGCTGCTGATGGCGGTGTTGCTGGTCGTGACCCCGCGGCGGTTCAGCGCGACCGTCGGTCGGTAGTAGGAACCCATGCGCCGGTGGTTCGACCCGAACGGGGGCAGCGTCACAGGGTGGGCCCCAGCCGGATTCGCGGCGCGGTGACGATTCGGCGGACCGCCCCGGCGGCCTCGGCCTGACCAAGCCCACACGCCCGTAGCAGGTCCACCGCGGCGGACCGAAGTTGGCCGACGATGACCTGCCCCGAGATGGACATCCCCTCCGGTATGTCGGCGGTCATCCGGCAGGCCCGCAGCAACTCGGCCCTGGCTCGCTCCGGATCACGGTCGGCCAGCAGGTCGTCGAGCAACAGCTCCACCGCATGGGCAACACCCTCCAGCGCGTCCGGGATCCCGGGGGGCGCCGGCTCACCCTGGCTGAGTATCGCCCGTGACCGTCGGGTGAGCACCCGCAGGTTCCGTATCACCGGGCCCATCCGGTCGGCAAGCCGTACGTACGGCGTGATACGGCCCTTCTCCCGCCAGCGATACGGCGCCAGTCGAACCGTCTCCGCGGCGCCCTCGGCCGCGTCGGCGAACTCGCCCAGCGGTTTCTCGACCGCCCGCACGGTCTCGGCGGCGGCCCGCACCGACGAGTGGGCGCCGGTCCGGAGTGCCGTGGAAAGCTCGCGGAGCGCTTCGGCCAACTCGTTCAGCATCGGCGCCGCGGTCCGCCGCGCGACCGTCACCGGGTTGGCCGGCAGCAGCAGGACGGCCACCAGCAGACCCACAGCCCCTCCGATGAGCGCGTCGTACAACCGGTCAAAAAGCAGGTTCCGCACCGGGACGACAGTGGCGATGATGATCCCGGTCGCGCCGGCCTGCACGGTCACCGTGGTGCTGCCGCCGAGCATGATCGCCGCGACCATGGCAAGCGCGACGATCAGGGCGAGTTGCCACACGCCGGTGCCGGTCACCTGGACGAGCAGGTCGCTGACGAGCAGGCCCAACGCCACACCCAGGACCAGTTCGGCCGAACGACGAAGGTGCTGGCTCAGCGACACGGCCACGGTGACCAGCGCGGTGACCGGGGCGAAGACCGCCGGAGCGTCCTGGAAGAAGGTGGTGGCGAGACCCCAGGACAGGCTGGTGGCCACCGCGCTCTGCAGGATCAGCAACCAGGATCTGCGCACCCGGGCCAGCCTGGCCCGCATAACCTGGCCGATGTCGACCTCGCGCCGACCCAAGGGTGCCCCACCCCTCCGGACACGCCCGAGCGCGCGGCCTAGCCTGGCGCCGCCGTAGCCTGCCACCTGTCCAGGCTACGGAAGGCTGAGAATTTCGCCCTTCGGCTCAACTCGTGACTCCAGGTGACGGGCCAGGTAGGAGTGGATGAGCCACTTCGCTTCGCCCACCAGGTGTTCGTCCCCGTCCGGATGGCGGCGGAAGGCCAGTGTCAGCACGCAGTCACCCACCCGTACCGCGACGAGCAGCGCAAGTCGCAGCCGTTCGTCGACCGTCACGCCCAGCCGGTCGCCGAGCAGTTCGGCCAGTCGGTCCACCAGCACGCTGTCGTTGTCCTGGTCGGGTTCGAGTAGGTACTCGTCGATCACGTCACCCATGTGGACCGCCCGGAATCCGGGCACGGTGCGGTGCAACTCGACGTAGGCGTCCACCACCGCGTCGACCGCATCCCACCAGTTCCCCGGTTTCTGGTTGGCGAACAACACGCCCACCTGACGCAGGAAGGTGTCGAGGTTGCGCTGTGTCAGCGCCCGCACCACCGCCCGCTTGTCGGGGAAGAACTGGTACAGGGAACCGACGGACACACCGGCACGCCGCGCGATCACGGTCGTCGTGGTGGCGTCGTAACCGATGTCCCAGATCAGTTCCCCACAGGCGTCGAGCATGCGGGAGACCCTGGCGGCGCTTCGTTCCTGCACGGGCGCACGGCGCAGGGTGGTTCCCAGCGAGGTCGGTCGCATGCCGCTGATTCTCACACCACGCCGGGGAGTCAGGACGGTACGACCTGCCGTGTCGGGGAGCGGGCACAGATCCGGGCCGATCCTGCCGACACGGTGGGCGCCGCCGCGCCGCCGCGAGCCTGTGGATGGCCGCCAAACGCCACCCAATAGGGTGGCGGTGTGATGGACAGGCTGGTGTGGGTCGACTGCGAGATGACTGGGCTCGACATCGGGACCGACGCGCTGATCGAGATCGCCGCGCTGGTCACCGATTCGGAGCTGAACGTGCTGGGCACGGGTGTGGACGTGGTGATCCACGCGTCCGAGGAGGCCCTGGCCGGCATGCCCGAGGTGGTCGTGGAGATGCACGCGCGTTCCGGGCTGACCGAGGCCGTTCGGGCATCGACGGTCAGCCTGCCCGAGGCGCAACAGATGGTGCTCGACTACGTCAGTACCTGGGTGCCCGAGGCGCACACCGCGCCGCTGTGCGGGAACTCGATCGCCACCGACCGGGCCTTCCTGTCCCGTGACATGCCCGAACTGGACGGCTGGCTGCACTACCGCATGGTGGACGTCTCCTCGATCAAGGAGCTGTGCCGCAGGTGGTACCCGAGGGTGTACTTCGCCCAGCCGCAGAAGGGGATGTCACACCGGGCACTGGCTGACATCCGGGAAAGCATCCGGGAGCTGCGGTACTACCGACAGACCCTGTTCGTTCCACTGCCCGGGCCGACCAGCGAACAGGCGCAGGCGGTGGCCGCGGAGCTGCTCGCGGCCGACGCGGGTGTCTGATCGACTCCGCCGCGCACACGACCCCCAGCGACCCGGTATCATCGTCGGCGCACCACGCACTGCGTGGTCGATGGTGGGTGTAGCTCAGCTGGTAGAGCACCGGGTTGTGGTCCCGGGTGTCGTGGGTTCAAGTCCCATCACTCACCCCAACGCGAGGCGGTCCGTCGATCTGACGAGACCGCCTCGCTTCGCTGTCGGGCGCAGTGACCATCGCGAAGGCGTCTGGCTCTTACGCGGACACATCGGACCGGGTGGCCGGGGCCGTGGCGCGGACACTCGTTCGCGGGTGGTCCGACCAGCCTGGTATCCTTCCGGACCGTTGCACCTCACAGTGTGACACTTTGCGCCGCTAGCTCAATTGGCAGAGCAGCTGACTCTTAATCAGCGGGTTCGGGGTTC
>DATCXL010000730.1:0-2889 GCA_036565825.1 Mycobacteriales bacterium | reverse complement strand
CGGTCGCCGACGCGCTGGGCAACGCCGACGCTGCCGGCGGCCTGTACGAGTTGGCTGTCCGGCTCGGCGCGCCGACCAGCCTGGCCGAACTGGGTATGCCGGCCGACGGGCTGGAGGTCGCCGCCCACCGCGCGGTGGCCGCGGTCGGCGACACCAACCCCCGCCCGGTGCACGTCGAGGAACTCCATGCCCTACTCGACGACGCCTTCCAGGGCCGTCAGCCGAAACGATCACACCAGTAGACAGGAGCGCAGCCATGAGCGAGTGGAACGCGATGAGCTACGAGGGCAGGGACAACATCATCCGCACGGTACGCGGCCAGGCCGAGGCGTTACTGGCGCTGGCCGAGGCACCGGGCGCGTGGGAAGCCCGCACCGCCTCGGCCGGGTGGCAGGTACGTGACGTGGTCGGCCACCTCGTCGACGTCACCGAGGGCTACTTCACGTCCTTCGACGTGGCTCGGGGAAACGGTCAGCGGACCGACCCGCACGGCCTGCCCGCCATGGCCGAACTGCTGGACCAGCGGGCCCGGTCGTTCCGTGGCACCTCACAGGCCGAGCTGACCGGCCGGCTGCGCACCGACCTGGCCAAGATGATGGAGATCATCGAGGGGGTCGGACCCGACGAGTGGGCCGGACTGACCGTGCCGCACGCCTATATGGGTCCCCTGCCGGCGTTCTTCTACCCGGCGGCCCAGCTCATGGACTACACCGTGCATGGCTGGGACATCCGGCAGGGCACCGGTCGGGCACACGGTGTCGACGGCGACGCGGCCGACCTGCTGGTGCCGTTCATGTTCGTGCTGTGGCAGTCCACCGCCAGCGTCGGCCCGGACACCGAACCGGCCGAGGTTGGCGTGCGGGTCTTCGGGCGCAACGGCGGTGACTTCCGACTGAGTGTCGGCCCCGACGGCCTGGCCTACGAGGCCGCCGACATCGACCGGTGCCCGGCGGTGATCGAGTTCGACCCGGGTAGCTTCGTGCTGACCGTCTTCGGCCGGGGCAACTTCGGCACCCTGCGCGGTGACCGGGCCGTGGCCGAGCGCCTGCTCAACCTCTTCTTCCGGATCTGAAGGCGAACCCCATGACCCTCGACCAGGCGACAGTCGAAGCCGAACGAGAGCGGATCCGGCGGCAGTACCTGCGACACGTGCCGAGCCGCCCGACCAGCGCCGCCCGCGGCCTGCACCACGTGGCGCTGGTGTCCTCGGACGTGGAGCGCACCGTGCGGTTCTACCAGGAGCTGCTGGAGTTTCCACTCACCGAGATCTTCGAGAACCGCGACTACGCCGGCTCCAACCACTTCTTCTTCGACATCGGCAACGGCAACCTGCTGGCGTTCTTCGACTTCCCCGGTCTTGACCTGGGCCCGTACTCGGAGGTGCTCGGTGGCCTGCACCACGTGGCCATCTCGGTACCCGAGCAGAAGTGGCTTCGGCTCCGGGAGAAACTCGACCAGGCCGGGGTCGAGTACCAGAGCGAGAGCGGTACCTCGATCTACTTCCGTGACCCGGACGGGGCGCGGCTGGAACTGATCGCCGACCCACTCGGCGAGATGTACGGCACCGCAGTGATCTGAACCCCGGGATGGCGGCGATGG
Source organism: Mycobacteriales bacterium (assembly GCA_036565825.1). Classification (GTDB taxonomy): domain Bacteria; phylum Actinomycetota; class Actinomycetes; order Mycobacteriales; family DASULA01; genus DASULA01. The sequence continues at coordinate 1,290 of DATCXL010000730.1, read as the reverse complement.
GCAGGCGGGCGGTTCTGGTGACCGGTGGGTCGCGCGGGATCGGACGGGCGGTCGCATGCGCCTTCGCCGCCGCCGGGGACCGGGTGGCGGTGCACTACAACTCCTCACCGGCTGCGGCCGGGGCGACCCTGCGTGCTCTTCCGGGCACCGGTCACCTGCTCGTCCAGGCCGAACTGACCGATCCCGAGGCGGTACGGCAGATGGTGGACCAGGCCGCCACCGGCCTGGGCGGACTCGACGTACTGGTCAACAACGCCGGCGTGTACGTCGAGCACCCACCGGTCGACACCGACTACGACGCATGGCAGGACGTCTGGGCCCACACGCTCGGGGTGAACCTGGTCGGCGCGGCCAACGTGACCTGGTGCGTCGTACGGCACATGCTCGCCGCCGGGGTCGGCGGCCGGATCGTCAACGTGTCGTCCCGGGGCGCGTTTCGCGGTGAACCCGACCATCCCGCCTACGCGGCGAGCAAGGCCGGCCTGAACGCGTTCGGCCAGTCGCTCGCGCAGGCGCTCGGCCCCCACGACATCACCGTCAACACGGTTGCACCCGGGTTCGTTGACACCGAGATGGCCGCCGAGATCCTCGCCGGGCCGCAGGGTGACCAGGTGCGGGCGCAGAGCCCGTTCGGTCGGGTGGCCACCGCCGAGGAGGTGGCCGCGGCGGTGTTGTTCCTGGCCTCACCACAGGCCCAGTTCACCAGTGGGGCGATCCTCGACCTCAACGGCGCCTCGTACCTGCGCACCTGACCGGATGGTCGAGCCGGCTGACCTGCCCGTGCCGACAGACCACGCTGTGCTGACCACGTCGCGCTGACCAGCTTGCGCTGGCCGGCTCAGTCCGCCGGCCGGAACCGGCGCAACCGCAGGCTGTTGGTCACCACGAACACCGACGAGAACGCCATCGCCGCACCGGCGATCAGCGGGTTGAGATAGCCCAGGGCGGCCAGCGGGATCGCCGCGATGTTGTAGGCGAACGCCCAGAACAGGTTGCCCATGATCATCCGCAGGGTTCGCCGGGACAACCGGATCGCGTCCACCGCCGCCATCAGGTCGGCACGTACCAGGGTCAGGTCGCTGGCCTCGATCGCCACGTCGGTGCCGGTGCCCAGCGCCAGGCCCAGGTCGGCCTGGGCCAACGCGGCGGCGTCGTTCACACCGTCACCGACCACGGCCACCACCCTGCCCTGCGCCTGCAACCCACGAACCACCTCCACCTTGCCCTCGGGCAGCACGTCGGCGACCACGTCAGCGGGCGGAATCCCGACCTCAGCGGCGACCGCGGCTG